>CANRXD010000234.1 GCA_947643685.1 uncultured Clostridium sp.
CTCAAGCCGCATTTATACAGGAGTTATTTAGAAATATCTGCTGGGAAAGTTGAGTTATTAATATAAAAACAAAGAAAAAGGCTATGAAAGAGAATCACTCTTTGGAACTTGACAGAGAACCGTGTCGTCGGCTGAGAGCACGGGAAAGGGAAAAGAATGTGGGAACGCTCCGGAGCTGGTTTTCTGAAAGTCCCGGCGAAAGACCGGGGAACAGGTAAGAAAGCACGATGGCTGTACGTTACACAGCAGAGTCGCAGGATGTTGGTCCGACAGCCCTTTGGGCGGCGGCTCATGAGAGGCAGTAATGCAATGCGGGTGGTACCGCGGGGAATAGAAGTCCCGTCCCGGAGATATTTCAGTTGATGAAAATCTCCGGGGCGGGACTTTTTGGTTACCCGCCTGGTTCCCAGATGAGGAGGAAAACGGTATGGAATTTATAACAGAAATGCAGGAAAAAGAAAAAATGCCGGAAATCGGATCAAAAACTGTGATGTCCGCCATGGTCCACAGCATCCGGGATATGGGTGAAATTGTGTTTGTGATTTTAAGAAGGCGGGAAGGTCTTTTCCAGGCTGTCTATGAAAAACAGGGGAGAAAGCCATGGATGAAAGAACTCCGTGAGGGCCAGGCTGTCCGGGCAGCAGGAGTGGTAAAGGAGGAGGCCCGGGCTCCCCATGGAATGGAGATTTGCCTTTCGGATGTGAAGATTCTTTCAGGCCCCCAAAAACCGCTGCCCCTTGCCATTGATAAATGGAAATTAAATACGTCCCTGGAGGCAAAGTTAAACTGCAGAGCCATTGCCTTAAGAAACGTGAGGGAGCGGGCCGGATTTAAGATCCAGGAAGGAATCTGCCGGGGGTTCCGTGAATTCATGACAAGTCAGGGATTTACAGAAATTCACACGCCGAAGCTTGGTGAAAAATCGGCGGAAGGCGGTGCAAACCTGTTTAAACTTCAGTATTTCCATCGCCCGGCGGTGCTGGCGCAGAGTCCGCAGTTTTATAAGCAGATGATGGTGGGCGTTTTTGACCGCGTGTTTGAGACAGGTCCTGTGTTCCGGGCGGAAAAGCACAACACCAGGCGCCATTTAAACGAATATACCAGCCTGGATTTTGAGATGGGATTCATTGAAAACTTTATGGAACTCTGCCAGATGGAAACATCCATGCTCCGGTATGTCATGGGACTTCTTGAGCGGGAATATAAAAAGGAGCTGGAGCTTTTAAAGATCACCCTTCCCAACGTGGAAAAAATTCCCTGTGTGCGGTTTGATGAGGCCAAGAGGCTGGTTTCAGAAACATACCACCGGGCCATCCGTGCCCCCCATGATCTGGAGCCGGAGGAAGAGGCGCTGATTGGAGAATACTTTAAATCCAGGTTTGATGCGGATTTTGTATTTGTCACCCACTATCCGTCAAAGAAGCGGCCTTTCTATACCATGGACGATCCTGAGGATACAGGAGTTACGTTAAGCTTTGATCTTCTGTTTCGCGGCATGGAAATCACAACCGGAGGCCAGAGGATCCATGACTATCACAGGCTTCTTAAAAAAATGGAAGAAAGGGGCATGGATACAGAGGGGATGGAAGATTATCTGGACTGTTTTCAGTATGGGATGCCGCCCCACGGGGGCCTTGGAATCGGTTTAGAGCGTCTGACCATGAAGCTTACAGGGGAAGACAATGTGCGGGAGGCGTGCCTGTTTCCGCGGGATATGACCCGGTTAAGGCCATGATGTTTTCCCGACAGCAAAAAAAGCAGTTGCGGAGAAACTTAAGGAAAGAAGAGGAGAGGATATTATGGCGGAGAAGATAACGGATAAAACCATGGATGAGATGGAAATTCTTGCCAAGCTTTCCCTTACAGATGAGGAGAAAGAAAAATCCAGAAATGAGATGCAGAAAATGCTGGATTATGTGGAGCTGTTAAATACTCTGGATACCGATGGCGTGGAGCCCCTGACCCATATTTTCCCCATAGAAAATGTGTTCCGGGAGGATGTGGAGGAGGAGAGCACGGCAAGGGAAGAGCTTTTAAAAAATGCACCGGAAGAAAAGGACGGCCAGTTCCTTGTTCCCGGGACCATCGGATAGGAGGAGAAAGCATGCAGATTACGGAGCTTACGGCCATGGAGCTGGGGAAGAAGATAAAAGCAGGGGAGATCGGAGTTTCTGAGGCGGCAAAAGCTTCCCTGGACCAGATAAAAAAGGAAGAGAAAACCATACATGCCTTTCTTGCTGTGGAGGAGGAAGCCGTTCTCAGGCAGGCGGAGGAAGTGGAAAAGGGCATACGGGCAGGGCGGTTTAACAGCCCCCTGGCAGGGGTTCCCATTGCTGTGAAGGATAATATATGTACCAGGGGAATGCATACTACCTGCGCTTCAAAAATTCTTGAAAATTTTGTTCCATTCTACGATGCAGAGGCCGTTACGCAGCTTAAAAATGCCGGCCTTATCATTCTTGGAAAAACCAATATGGATGAATTTGCCATGGGAAGCACCACAGAAACCTCTGCTTATGGAGTCACGAGAAACCCGTGGGATCCCTCCCGTGTCCCGGGAGGCTCCTCCGGGGGCTCCTGTGCGGCTGTGGCAGCGGGAGAAAGTTTTCTGGCCCTTGGTTCGGACACAGGAGGCTCCATCAGACAGCCCAGCTCCTATTGCGGCGTCACAGGAATCAAGCCCACTTATGGGACCGTATCCCGGTTCGGGCTCATTGCCTATGCCTCCTCTCTGGACCAGATCGGCCCCATTGGAAAAACAACAGAAGACTGTGCGGCTCTTCTGGAGGTCATTGCCTCCCACGATAAAAAGGATGGCACCTCCATGAAACGGGAAGATACGGATTTTATTTCAGCACTTTCTGAAGATGTAAAATCCCTTCGGATTGGAATTCCCCGGGAATACCTGACAGAGGGTCTGGATTTGGACGTGAAGCAGGCCGTGGAGCAGGCAGCTTCTTATTTTAAGGAGCTGGGAGCCACAGTGGAATCCTTTGATCTGGGCCTTATGGAATATACCATTCCGGCTTATTACGTCATTGCCTCCGCAGAAGCCAGCTCCAACCTGGAACGGTTTGACGGCGTAAAGTACGGGTATCGCGCCGAAAACTATGAAGATCTCCATGACATGTATAAAAGAAGCCGCTCCGAGGGCTTCGGCCCGGAGGTGAAGCGGAGAATCATGCTGGGTTCCTTTGTTTTAAGCTCCGGGTACTATGACGCATACTATCTGAAAGCCCTTAAGGTGCGCGCAAAAATCAAACAGGTGTTCGATAAGGCATTCGCAAGGTATGACATCATTCTGGGACCGGCAGCCCCCACGGCAGCTCCAAAAATCGGAACTTCTTTAAGTGACCCCATGAAGATGTATCTAAGTGATATTTATACGGTGGCTGTAAACCTGGCAGGTCTTCCGGGACTCACAGTACCCTGCACGGTTAGTAAAGAGGGACTTCCCGTCGGCGTACAGCTCATTGGCGACTGCTTTTCGGAAAAGAAGCTGTTCAGTGCCGGAGCGGGCCTTGAACGGGTCCGGGGAGCCTTTCCGCTTCCCTTTGCAGGAAAGGAGGCATTTTCATGAAACAGTATGAAACAGTAATCGGCCTGGAGGTCCATGTGGAGCTGGCTACAAAGACAAAGATTTTCTGCGGCTGCAAAAATTCCTTCGGAGCAGCTCCCAACACCCATGTGTGCCCCATCTGTACGGGAATGCCCGGCTCTCTTCCTATATTAAATAAGCAGGTGGTGGAATTTGCACTTCGGGCGGGACTTGCTTTAAATTGTAAAATTAACCAGTTCTGCAAATTTGACAGGAAAAACTATTTTTACCCGGATAATCCCCAGAACTATCAGATCTCCCAGTTATACCTTCCTGTCTGTTATGATGGCTTTGTGGAGATCGAAACGGCCGGAGGGACAAAA
>CANRXD010000235.1 GCA_947643685.1 uncultured Clostridium sp.
CGACCTGAACGCAGACGAGCGGAACAGTCTGCTCACTGTCAGGACAGAGGACGGGCTTTGGTAAAGGAAGGGATGGAGACCTGCTTTTAAAGGTGACAGTGGGCGCCAGACCAGGCTTTGAGCGGAAAGGACAGGATGTGTATACAACCGTAAGCATTCCCTTCACGGATGCCGTATTCGGCGGCGAGGCTGTGGTGGAAACACTGTACGGGAAGGTGATATGTAAAATTGCACCGGGAACTCAGTCAGGCACAAAAATCCGCCTGAAGGGAAAAGGAATCGCCTTTATGAACCAGCCCGGCAGGTACGGGGATCAGTATGTGTCCGTGCAGATTCAGGTACCCAGAGACTTAAATGAAAACGCGAGAAAAAAACTGCGGGAATATGAAGAAGCTGTAAAGGGAGGCAAATGGCATGCGGCATAAGCCTCCCCGGGTTTCTCTGGCTGGTCCGGCAGCTATCTGAGCCGGTGCCTTCCAAGCTGCCAGAAGGCCACTGCGCTGGCGGCCGCTACGTTTAGAGAATCGACGCCATGGGACATGGGAATGCGGACGGTGTAATCGCAGTCTGCAATGGTGGAAGCAGATAATCCGTCCCCTTCTGTTCCCAATAGGATTGCCAGTTTTTCTTCGAGAAGAAGGTCCGGGTCTTCAATGGAAACGGAATCGTCCCGCAGGGCCATGGCCGCCGTTTTAAAGCCCATATTTTTTAACCGGTCCATGGCGGGATAGGGCCACTGGGAGCTGTCATCCCCCAAAAAAGTCCAGGGCACCTGAAACACAGTCCCCATGCTGACCCGGACGGAGCGGCGGTAGAGAGGATCACTGCATCCAAAAGTCAGGAGCACCGCGTCCATATTTAATGCCGCTGCCGAACGGAAGATGGCGCCGATGTTGGTGGGGTTCATTATATTTTCCAGAACGGCGATCCGGCGGGTGCCAGGGCAGACCTCTTCCGGCTTTGGGAGCTTTTTTCGGCGCATGGCGCACAATACGCCGCGGGTCAGCGAAAACCCGGTGAGTTTTGTGAGCACGTCAAACTCAGCCGTGAAAACCGGAACATCCCCGCAGCGGGCGATGACCTCGCCGGCTTCTCCCTCAATGTGCTTTCGCTCTGACAGAAGGGAAACAGGTGTGAAGCCTGCGTCCAGGGCCCGCATAATAACTTTGGGACTTTCTGCGATAAAAAGTCCCGGATCCGGCTCATGGTAATGAAAAAGCTGGTTTTCTGAAAGCCGCGCGTAAATATCCAGCTCCGGCGCGGAAAAATCTGTAATTTCTATGAGATTCGCCATGGTTCTCTCCTTTTTTCTTTATCACATTATAAGGTCTCACCGGAAAGGTGTCAAACAGGAAAATATCCATTGGAAAAAAGAAAATTTTATTGTACAATGAAGGAACATACGAAAAAATACTCCCGGAAACCGTTTCCGGGAGTACTCTGAAAGAGGAATGGGAGGGAGCCCGTATGAAACAGATATTGCTTGTAAGCCATTGCCTGTTAAATACAGCATCCAAAGTAAAAGGATTCAAAGAGGAGGCGATGGAAAAAGAAGAGGCCCTGCGCCGTCAGTTTCTCCATGCGGCCATTGACCATGGAGTGCATCTTATCCAGCTGCCCTGTCCGGAATTTCTCCAGTACGGAGCCAGGCGGTGGGGACATACTTTTGACCAGTTTGATAATGTATTTTTCAGGGAGCAATGCCGGAACATGCTGAAGCCGGTGCTGCTGCAGCTTCAGGAGTATCTGGAAAATCCGGAGGAATTTGAACTTATCGGCGTTCTGGGTATTGACGGAAGTCCAAGCTGCGGTGTGAAATACACCTGCCGCGCACCATGGGGCGGGGAATTCAGCGGCCGCGATGTAACCGATGTGTTAAAAAGCTGCAGGCTTTCGGAGGGAAGCGGCGTATTTATGTCGGTGTTTAAAGAGATGCTTAAGGAAAATGGCATTGAAATGAAGATGGAGGGCCTGTTTTCCCATGAGCCGGAACGGGCCATGGGAATGCTGAACCCATAAGAAAAACCCCTGCCAGGGATATTACCTGGCGGGGGTTTTAAAGCTTATGAAGGGGACCGTAAGCTCCCGGGGGGTCATCCCGCCGTGAGCAGCCACCATGGACTGGAGATAAGAACGGGTGGGGAATAAGGTAAGCTTTGTTTTCGCAACAGCCAGATAATCACCTAACATTTGGTCTAAAAGCAGGTGGGCGGGCCCCGGACCGAAGAGGTTGTCTTTCAGGACCTGTTCATGGCTCAAAAGATCATAGGAGTTTCCGACGATCTTTTCCCAGAGGTGAAGAAAGGTTTCGTGACATTCTGGTTTTACAAACAGGTTCATGGCACGCGGCTCGATGGAGGGCATGCGTATGAGGGTGGCTTTCAGTTCCGGATAATCTTCCAGGCACAGCCCTTCAATATCCGTAAAGCCGTGGTCTGCCGTGAGAAAAAACAGAGTATCCGGGCAGACCTCCCGTAAGGCCCTCAGCTGACGGCTGGCGTCCGCAAGGTAAGCGGAAACCTGTTCGGAGGAGCAGCCCGTTTTATGGAGCAGATGGTCCGGTTCATTAAAATAGCCGTAAATCATATGGGGGCCCGGAAGACAGCAGACTGTGCGGATGCGTTCCAGAATCCCGGGAAGTCCGCTGGCAGGGAGATCTCCGTCTGCATGGATGGAAAAGCAGGGAATTTTGCAGGTCTCCCGGATGATTTCTGTGATATGCCGTGTGGAAAGAAAGGTATTTCCAATGTGGACGGGGGCGGCTTCTGTTCCGTCATCGGTGGTATTGGGATAAAGGGCGACGTTGGTCTCAAGGGGAGGCCAGAAAACGCTCCATCCAAGCCAGCCGCTCTGGGACGGGAAAAGAGCCGTTTCCAGAGCCGTTGCCGCAGCGGCCGTGGTAGGGGGAAACACGGAAGAAAGCGTTCCCAGATGATGGCGCCGCAGAAAATCGGTTTCTGGCAGGTGAGAGGTGAGAACGGTTTCACCTAAACCATCCAAAAGCAGCAGAACCATATTTCTGGGCGCGGAGGCTAAAAGCACATCCGCCTGTGGAAGGGTGGGATTGGGTGTGGGACAGCCGTAATGATGTAAAATAGAGGCGCTCAGGGCGGTTATGGATGTCCGGGGCGCAGGAAAATCATAAAGATTCATGAATCATGGTCCTCCGTAAACGATGCGGAATTATACGAAAAATATCAGTATAGCAGAAAAATGTGAAAAAGAAAAGCTGCGGATACGGGAATTGAAAAAGACTATAAGATGTTCAGAGGATATCCAGTAAATGAATTGGAATTTTATAGGAAAATTTAATATAATGAGCTTTACGGTTAAAATCAGGATGCAGAACCGGAGCACTCTCGGAAATTCCCTTGCACCCATCTTTGCGGCTGATTTTCCGCCAGAAGCACCCAAATTTAATCAACGTACGTTCCACGTACGCCTCATAAATTTGTGCACTTCTGACAAAAAATCATCTCGCAAATCCGGGCACAAAGAGTTTCCGAGAGTACTCAACCGGTTTTTTGGAGGAACAAATGAAAATTCAACTGGAACACATCACAAAGACGTTTAAAAATACAACGGCAGTGAACGATCTGGATCTTATAATTGAAGACGGAGAACTGGTCTGCCTTCTGGGGCCGTCCGGCTGCGGAAAGAGCACCACACTGTCTATGCTTGCCGGACTTCTGGAACCTACATCCGGAGAAGTTTATTTTGACGGGGTAGCCATGAGCGGAGTGGAGGCGGAAAAACGTGATATCGGAATGGTATTTCAGAATTATGCTCTCTATCCCCATATGACAGTGGAAGAGAATATTATGTTCCCCCTTAAAATGCGCTGGGTGCCGAAAACGGAACGAAAAAGAAGAGTAAAAAGCATTGCGGAAATGATGCAGATCACAGATCTTCTTTCCCG
>CANRXD010000236.1 GCA_947643685.1 uncultured Clostridium sp.
GGCCCATCCTGATGTGTTCAATATTCTGCTTCAGGTTCTGGATGACGGACGAATCACGGATTCCATGGGAAAAACCGTGGATTTCAAAAATACCATCATCATTCTGACCTCCAACATCGGTTCCCAGTATCTTCTGGAGGGAATTGATGAAGCCGGAAAAATTAAGCCGGAGGCAGAACAGATGGTTATGAATGACTTAAGGGCCCATTTCCGCCCGGAATTTTTAAACAGACTGGATGAAACCATTCTGTTTAAGCCGTTGACCAGGGAAAATATCGGAGGAATTGTAAATCTTCTTCTGGCGGACGTTAATAAACGCCTGGCAGACAGGGAGCTTTCCATTGCCCTTTCTGATTCTGCAAAACAGTTTATTGTGGAGAATGGATATGATCCGGTGTATGGAGCAAGACCTCTGAAGCGCTACTTACAAAAGCATGTGGAGACCCTGGCGGCGAAACTGATTCTTTCTGACGGGGTGCATACGGGCGACACCATCTGGATTGATGTTGTAAACGGCCAGCTTAAGGCCTTGGCAAAGTAACAGGAAAAACGATTATATAAAAACGTAAAGTTTGATACCGGCAGTGACAAAAAACAGTTGCTGCCGGTATTTTTATGCAGCCGGAAGGAAAATGATTTTTTGCCATTACAGAGTGCGAAGTCCGATGGCTGTAAATAACGTTTATTTGGAAATTTGCCACTACAATTTTTTGACGATTAAGGAAATAAAAGCACATTTATTGATAACAAAATCTGAATTTGCTATACTATTCTCAGATAAAGGCCATTATCGGGAATGAATGATACAATAAGGAGGAAGATTATGGGTCAGAATGAAGCAAATAAGAAAGAGAAAACGGGAATTTTAGCATATTTATCATTTGCATTTATTTTCCTGTTCTTTTCCGGCATATTCAGAGGAGCAAAGGCACCACTTAGTTTATTGGATCTCTCTACCTACCAGGGGGTATTCGGTACCATCGTTGAGGGAGCGAAGCCTGGCTTTGTCGGAGAAGGAGGTACAGGATTAAGCAACCTGTTTACCACAATACTGACCATTGCTCCGCCGATTATGTTTTGTATGGGAGTCTTAGAAGTAGTGGAGTATTACGGCGGTCTCAGGGTGGCCGGAAAGCTTTTAACTCCGATTTTAAAACCGCTTATGGGAGTTCCGGGGGAAGCAGGGGTTGTTTTAATAACGAATCTTCAGAGCTCAGATTCCAGTGCTGCATTGGTAAAGGGGCTGGAGGACGGCAGGCTCAGGAATGATTATTGTTACAGTACTCATTGCAAAAGTACTTACTGCGAATATTGTGAGGTTTTCCATGGGGCGCAGTATCGGAAAAAAGAATAAAAAGGCGGATGAACAGGAGGCATAAATGATGGAAAAAGCGGAAGAAAAGAAGGGATTTCTTGAACTGTTTCTGAATGGCAGCAAAAAGGGGCTGAATATGTGGTTCAATAATATGATTCCCAGTATAACCATTGGTGCACTTTTAATCACTCTTTTAAATGACCTGGGGCTGATTACGTTAATTGGGAAGATTCTCGGGCCTGTTATGGGAATTTTTGGATTGCCCGGTGAGGCAGCAGCCGTGTGGGCTGCAAGTCTTATGAACATGCCTGCCGGAATCCTCAGTACGCTTCCATTGGTTGAGGCGGGAACTCTGACGGCAAATCATGTGGCAATTTTACTGGCTATGATCATGGCCACCACAGCACCGGCAAAATTTGTCCGTATGGTTGCGGCGGGAGGAGAGGAGGGCAGCTCTCTGAAACTATATTATGGATGTATGATTCTTTGCTCCCTGTTGGCAGGGCAGCTCACAAGATTGGTTTTATTATTTGTGTAATGAAAGGCAGGTGTTTCTGTGACACCATACCAGAAAGCAATGGAGCTGGCAAACAGCGTTCCTCTCTGGGGATTCTGTTCACTTATCATAGGCCTGGTTTTCATACAGACCGCTGTGTTTGTCTGGATCAGCGGCCGCTATGCGGAACGTGCGAATGTGACAGCTCTGGATATCAAACGTTCGATGCGGGCCGGACTGATTTCCACTCTTGGGCCGGCCCTGTCCGTATTTGTCGTGGGGCTTGGACTTATCACCCAGATTGGAGCGCCGCTGACCCTGGCCCGGCTCAGTGTAATTGGAAACGCTACCTATGAAGCATCCTCGGCGGAGATGGCGTCGGTGGCGATGGGGACCAGTCTTGGCTCAGAGACTTATTCCATGCAGGCGTTCGCCGCCTCAGTCTGGGTAATGAATCTGGGAGGAGTTTGCATGGTGCTGCCTACTCTTTTGTTTTTAAAATCCCTTTCCAGAATCACCCGGGCGGCGGACAAACGGATGGCAGGCGGTATGATTCTTGGAGCAAGTGCGTCTTTAGCCTCCTTTGGTTATTTTGCAGCAGACTATGCAAGGCGTGACAGACAAAACCTGGTTGCAGTGCTGGCGGGATTTTTTTCCATGGTGGGGATAAATTATGCAGCAAAGCACTGGAAGGTCTCTTGGCTTAAGGAGTGGGCGCTTGCTTTTTCCATATTGTCGGCGCTTGTGGCAGTGGGGGTATCCGGAGGTTCATAGCCCCCCCCTTTCATTCATGGCGGTGCCTTAAGCGGGGTATGGGGGAGTACTATGAAAGTCCCGGACGGCGGTCGTGAATGAGCCACGCTCACATGAAGGTTTACCATTAAACACTGCGGAAAGGGGACAGGAGCGTATGGAAGAACAGACGAGGGAAAAATATTATGAAAGCGTACACCAATGGGGAAGGGTTACGCTTACCGCTGCCATTTTTCTATTTTTAGGGATCGGCTGCTATTTAAGCTTTGTGAAGGGTCTCCATCCGGGGTGGGAAGTAATTTTTACCGCATTTCTGGCCGTGGCGGCCATGGTGGGCCATACCTGGGTTAATCTTGGCGATCTGGTGTTGTACTTACTTTTAATGGGTCCTGCCGCTACGTATATGTCGCAGCTTACTGGAAACGTGAAAAACATGAGACTTCCCAGTGCACTGGCTTCCTGTGCCATGCTGGACGAAAAGGAGGACAGGATCAAAAGGGATATTCTGGCCACATACGGCGTCGCCGCCTCTGTTGTGGTGAATACAGTATTTCTCGGAATTTTGGCTGCTGCCGGGCATTTTATCCTGAAAGTTTTGCCAAAGGAATTTTTAGACACGCTTCATTATATCATTCCGGCACTCTTTGGAGCAATTCTCGGACAGTTTGCACTTAAGAACCGGAAGGTGGCGGCAGTTTCCATGCTGATGGTTGGCATCGTGATTTCCATTCCGGTAATTCCGGTATTCTTAAAGGCGATTGCTGCAATTGTTTTTTCAGCATCCGCGAATCTGCTCCTTCATAAATGGGAGCGGAAAAAGGGAAACGGGCAGAAATGATAAAAAAGAAAGGAAAAACGGAAATTTTATGGATAATACGAAGATAATGGGTCAGGTTTTGGAGTTTTTGAATCAATGGTTTGCAGAGAATAAGCAGTGGATTACGGATACCAGCGACAAAATCTGGGAGCTGGCAGAAATCAGATTTGAAGAGTTCCGGTCGATGGAGGTTCTTGTGGAGCAGTTTAAAAAGCATGGTTTCACAATACGCACGAACCTGGTGAAGGGGTTACCGACAGCATTTGTTGCAGAATGGTCCAATGGGGATGGTCCTGTGATTGGAACTATTGGCGAGTATGACGCGTTACCGGGACTGGGCTATGAGATTAAGCCGTTGAAAACGCCGAACGGGAGGAACGGACATGGCTGCGGACATAACCTTCTGGGAACAGGAAGCATGGCTGCCGCTATCGGGGCGGCAAAGGCCATGGAAAAGTTCGGAATTAAAGGAACAATCCGGTATTTTGGCTGTCCGGCCGAGGAGGGAGGCTCCGGAAAAAGCTTTATGGCAAG
>CANRXD010000237.1 GCA_947643685.1 uncultured Clostridium sp.
GTTTGCCCGGTTCCTGTCATCCGTGAGGCATGCAGGGACTTTAAGGCAGTGGAGCACCGGATTGAATTTGTCAGAGAGCGGTTTGGGGTTACCTATTATAACGATTCCAAAGGGACCAATCCGGACGCCGCCATTCAGGCCATTAAGGCTATGCCCGGTCCGACCATCTTAATTGCCGGAGGCTATGATAAGCACTCAGAATACGATGAATGGATTGAGAGCTTTGACGGAAAAGTGCGGTATCTTGTATTAATCGGCCAGACCAGAGATAAAATTTCCGAATGTGCCAAGAAACACGGAATCACGGATATCATGTATGCGGAGGATATGCAGGAGGCCGTTCAGGTCTGTGCGTCCTACGCAAATCCCGGAGATTATGTGCTTCTCTCCCCGGCCTGTGCAAGCTGGGGGATGTTTAAGAACTTTGAGGAGCGTGGACGTATCTTTAAGGAGTGCGTAAACGCCCTGTAAGGAAATATAACCGGACAGGAGGGAGAGCATGGCGGAGACAGCCGGTAAAAAGAAAAAAAGAAAACCGCGGAGATTCTACGATTACAGTCTGCTCTTTACAATTATCTTTCTGACGGTGTTTGGACTTATTATGATTTACAGCTCAAGCTCATACAACGCCCAGATTCATGGACAGAGTGCTTCCTATTATATGAAGAGACAGGGATATATCGCTCTGGCTGGTTTTGCGCTGATGCTTGTGATTTCTAAAATAGATTATCATTTTTTTGCCAGATTTACCTTTTTGTCCATCATCATTTCTTATGTCTGCATGATCCTGGTTGATTTTACCAGTCTGGGCATTGAGGTAAACGGTAAAAAGAGGTGGCTGGGAACCAGGACAGTCCGGTTCCAGCCCACGGAGCTGGTTAAGGTGACGGTTATCCTGGTACTGGCAGTGGTCATCACCAAACTGGGGAAAGAGATCAATGAACTGCGGTCATGGCTTATGATTGCGGCGTTAATTCTTCCTCTGGCCCTTCTGGTAACCATAAACAACTTAAGCTCCGGCATTATCATCTGCGGTATTGCTTTTGTAATGATGTTCATTGCCTGTAAGAAAAAATGGCCCTTTGTGGCGGTTGCGGCAGTGATGGTGTGCGGCGTTTTGTTTGCCCTGCCCATAGCCCAGGCGTGTGTAAAGATAGGACTTCTCCAGGGATACCAGTTAAACCGTATCCTGGTGTGGAAAAATCCGGAGGCCTATCCGAAGGACGGAGGCTATCAGGTGCTCCAGGGACTTTACGCCATTGGGTCCGGCGGCCTCCTCGGAAAGGGGCTCGGGCAGAGCATACAAAAGCTAAGCTTCCTTCCGGAGCCTCAGAATGATATGATTTTTGCCATCATTTGTGAGGAACTGGGCCTGTTTGGCGCCGTTTCGGTAATTCTCATTTTCCTGTTTATGATATACAGGTTTATGCTGATTGCCGGAAATGCCCCCGATCTTTTCGGAGCTCTTCTGGTGATCGGTGTGATGGCCCATATTTCCATTCAGGTGATTTTAAACATTGCGGTTGTGACCAATGTGATTCCCAATACGGGAATTACCCTTCCGTTCATCAGCTACGGAGGTACGTCAGTTCTTTTTCTGATGATTGAAATGGGGATGGTCTTAAGTGTATCCAACCAGATTAAGCTGGAAAAATAGGAACAAAAGGCGGAGGTCTTACATAAGATAACTGTATAGCTGCATAATGGGGGAATCCGTTTGTCTGCAATACAGATTCAGGGCTTAAAGCCTTTAGAGGGAACCGTGGAAATTCAGGGTTCCAAAAACGCAGTACTGCCAATGATGGCGGCGGCGGTGCTTGCCGCCGGGATTACGGTAATCCGGCACGTTCCGGCCATTGAAGATGTCTTTTCCATGATTGGGATTCTGGAGTGTCTGGGATGTCGTTGTAAGTTCTCAGACGGCGAGCTGGTCATAGATACATCATCCGTGGAGCATGCAAAAATTCCGGAGAAATACGTGGGAAAAATGCGGTCCTCCTGTCTGCTTCTGGGCCCTCTTCTGGCCAGAATCGGGGAGGCAGAGACTCTTTACCCGGGAGGCTGTGTCCTGGGAAAACGGCCTCTGGATCTGCACCTTTATGCTTTAAAGAGGCTGGGAGCGGAATTTTTTGAGGCAGGCGGCGTGATTCTTGCAAATGCGAAAGAATTAAAGGGCAGCCAGATCGAATTCCGGTACCCTAGCGTGGGTGCCACAGAGAATGCCGTCATGGCCGCCGTTACGGCAAAGGGAACCACAGTTCTTAAAAACTGTGCCAGAGAGCCGGAAATTTCGGAGCTTTGTCGTTTCCTGAATCAGATGGGAGCCAGAATCAAAGGCGCCGGCGAAAAGGAGATTATAATAGAGGGTGTAAACCGCCTGCATCCGGTGGAATATGTGCTGGAAGGCGACAGGATCTGCGCCGGGACCTATCTGGCGGCTGCCCTGGCAGCAACAGGGGATGTGACGGTAAGGGGAATACGTCCGGAGACCTTAAAGGAGCCGATGGCAGTTATGAGGGTCATGGGAGCTGAAATTTTTACCGGGGAGCAGGAAATCAGACTTATTATGAGGGGCAGGCCCAGGGGAATTTCCGTTCGAACGGGTCCCTATCCCCAGTTTCCCACGGATTTACAGTCCATATTTCTGGCCGTTTCCTGTGTGGCTGACGGAACAAGCCGGATTACAGAAACGGTGTTTGAGGCCAGATTTGCGGCGGCATGCATGCTGCGGCGGTTTGGCGCCAGAATCCGTCTGGAGGGAATGACCGCTCAGGTGGAAGGACGTTATCCCTTAAGCTCCACTGTGGCCGATGCACCGGATCTTCGCGGCGGAGCAGCCCTGATGGTTGCCGCCCTGGCGGCGGAGGGGATGAGCCTCATCGGAAGCTGCGGTCATATTATACGGGGCTACGAAGATATCTGCCGGGATCTTGCGAATCTGGGGGCGGATGTCAGATGGAGTCATATATTGTAACAAAAATAACGTAACAGTCTGGCCCTGCGATGATTCAGGATAAAAAGGCATTTGTGGTACGCGGGCAAAAAGATGCAGGGCCGAACGGTTATAACATAACAGCCGGAATCTGGCGAAAAATATAGATGGGAGTACAGGTAAAGAGGATGAGGAGAGGCAGAGGATACGCAGGATACAGCGGATACAGACGGAGAAGAAGAGGAAAAAGGGTGGCCATCGCGCTGGGTGTGTTCCTTGGAACATTACTTCTTTTTGCAATTTTGCTGCTTTCCGTTCATATTTCGGAAATCGAAGTGACCGGAAATAAACAATATACAAAAGAACAGATCATTGATCTGGTCTTTGGAGGAAAATGGTCCCGGAATTCGGCCTATTGTTACTATGAAAACCAGTTCCGGGAGCATAAATCCATTCCCTTTATCGAAGAATATAAGATTGAATTCGAAAGTCCTGCGAAAGTGAAGATTGTGGTTTTTGAAAAGAGCGTGGTGGGATATGTGTCCTACATGAGCAGCTATATGTATTTTGACAAGGACGGAATCATTGTGGAAAGCTCAGGAGAGCAGCTTCCGGGAGTTCCGTGGATTACGGGCCTGGAATTTGGACATATTGTGCTGCATCAGCCGCTCCCGGTGGAAAATCAGAGTACCTTTCAGGAGATTTTAAACCTGACGCAGGTGCTGTCTGTGAATGAAGTCCAGGTGGACAAGATCTACTATCAAAGCTTTGCCGCAGGCGGAGGACAGATCGAGCTCTATATCGGCGATGTGGTGGTAGAGCTGGGGAATTCGGAAAATCTGGGCGGAAAAGTGGCAGAACTTTCCGATATTCTTCCGGAGCTTACGGGGCTTGCGGGGACCCTTTATCTGGATACTTATGACGAGAATGTGGCCAGTCCCACCTATACTTTTAAAAAGAAGTAGGGCGTAACAG
>CANRXD010000238.1 GCA_947643685.1 uncultured Clostridium sp.
ATGGCAGGAAGAATCCAGCTCACAGGCTTCCGCACAATCGTTATTTACCGCGAGGATCGGAAGGCCTCCTGCGCGTCTGATGTTTTCAGCATAATTCTGGTTTAAAGCCCAGGTGGGTGTGCCGTTGGCGGCGGCACCGGTTCCGCCGGTGAGTAAAATTAATGGTTTCATTTGAGTTCTCCTTTTCCTGTTTCAATCATTTTTATATCTGCCCACGTCCAGACCGCTGTGATAGGAATAATTCCCCAATTCCCCAAGGAATGGTTCCCAGTTTTGGTCATGAAGCGGGGTCTCACTGACCAGAAGGACGTTTAGGTGATAGTAAATTATATTGCATTTCTTTAATGTTTGTTTATAAAGATCCAGAAATGAGGCAACAGAAGCCATGCTTTTATTCCAGGGATTGGTCCAGACCTCGTGGTCCATATTAAGAGTTTTTCGGACTCCCTTCGGAGTTTCATCGGTAACCAGTTTTTTTGATGCAATGGGGTGCTTCAAAAAGATGGATTCAAAGAAGCGGATGGTATTTCGCTTGTGCCCGGCCGGGTCGGACAGGATACGGCCGCCGAAACGGATAGCGTAAATGGAACGGCACACCATTCCTTCGGTAACCTGAAAATTGTTATATTCTGTAATCGGATAGTAGGTATTATTGATACAGCGGCTTAAAAGGGAAGAGATGAACTGAATTTCCTGGCCGTTTAAGCAGATAGTTGCAGCCTGATTAAACTCGGAAGGCTTCTTATGTTTGAACTTCCTTAAAAGCAGAGCATCAATGTCGTTTTCCAGCTCCGCGTGAAGACCATGGAACCGGGAATCCTTTCCCTCTGTCTCAAACTGAATCCGTCCATAGACATAGGGGTGGCAGATGGAGTCGGCAATATAGTGGCAGAGGTAGCCGGCGAAATAGGAGGCGGCCTGCTCCCGCTGCTGCCGGGAAGAAATTTTGGAAAGCTCCTCCAGATAGTTCCGAAAGAAGAGGTTTACATGGCTTTCGTGCATGTGGGAACCTACATTCCGGTAGTCACGGTGCCTGAGTATGGGAAGGTTATAGAAAAAAATATCCGGTCCCTGAAGGCCAAGCTGATAAAGCCAGCGGTATTTGGAGATCACGTGCTTTAAATAAGTATTTGGCAGGTCATTGTAGGCTTTTACACCGAACAGGTAGTGGGTTGTAAATCCTGGCAGAGGTATCAGCTCCTTTGCAATGAAATCTATAATGTCTGTCGACATTATATCATATCTTCCAGGGAAATGGAATAAAACATAGAAAGAAAATATCGGGGAGCGCCATGATCTCTGTAATTCATGAATGGGTTTGGGGGCCGGGAATGCTGGCCCTTTTTCTGGCGGCGGGAGTTCTTTACAGTGTGCGGCTTAAAGGGTATGCGATCCTGGGATTTCCCAAATGGTGGAAGGCAACTGTGGGGAGCCTTTGGAAGGGAGGGAAAAAGCGAAATGGAGAAGGAATTTCCCAGTTCCAGTCTGCCTGTACTGCGCTGGCAGCCACCATTGGGACCGGTAATATTGCAGGTGTAGCGACCGCGCTTCTGGCAGGAGGCCCCGGAGCTGTTTTCTGGATGTGGGTGTCAGCGTTTCTTGGAATGGCAACAGCGTATGGGGAGACGGAGCTGGGAATCCGCTACCGGAGTAAAGACAGGGAGGGAAACTGGCTTTCCGGCCCTATGATGTATCTGGAACGTGGGCTTTCGTGCAGATGGGCGGGAATCCTGTATGCAGGCTTCTGCATGATTGCGTCTTTCGGAATGGGGAGCATGGTACAGGCCAATGCCATCTCGGAGACCTTTGAGTTTGCTTTTTCTCTGCCGCCGATCCTTATTGGAACCGGCCTTACTGTCCTGGCCGGGCGGATTATTCTGGGGGGAGTGGGGACCATTGCGAAAACAGCAGAAAAAATGGTGCCACTGTCTGCAGGAATCTATATGGCCGCGTCCCTGGCGGTGATTGCTGTGTTTCGGGAGCAGGTTTTGGCAGCTTTTTCCATGATTTTTAAGGATGCTTTTTCCTTTACAAGCGTCTCCGGGGGCATTGCAGGTTTTGGAGTCAGTAAATGTGTGAGGTTTGGAATCGCCAGGGGGGTATTTTCCAATGAAGCAGGCCTTGGCAGTATGGCCATACTAAACGGAGGAGCGGCTCAGGCAGAAAAAGGCATCCAGGGGCAGTGGGCCATGTTTGAGGTGTTTTTTGACACCATTGTGAGCTGTACTCTGACGGCGGTGGTGATTCTTTGTGTCATGGGAGAGGAGATTTTTTCTTTTTCCGGGAACGGAGCAGAGCTTACAAGCCTGTGCTTTACGAAGGGCCTGGGACATTTGGGCGGATATACGGTATCCATATGTGTGGCACTTTTTGCCTTTGCCACGATCATCGCATGGTATTATATGGGAAAACAGGCCGTTACGTACTTGAGAGAGGCCACTGGAATGGATATGTCCGTTCTTTATATGGCCGGATACCTGACAGCTGTATTCTTAGGATGTCTGGGGCCTATGGAAAAGGTGTGGGAGGTATCAGACATTTTTAATGGACTGATGGCGCTTCCTAATCTGGCCGCACTGGTTATTCTCGTCAGAAAGGTGGAACGCCCATGAAAAAAGCACCCCGCCGGGTGCTCTTTTCAACAAAATAATTATTTGAAAAAGGGAGGAGAGCTGATAAATACTTATCAGCCCGAGTATTATGAAAAAAATCTTATAAGCAGCATCGCATCGGATGTTTCTCTGTTTATGGTTATATAATAAAAGGTAAAGATGAAGAAATCATGTGGATTGTGTAAAAGAATTTTGAAAAGACTTTGAACAAATTATGAACTGCCGACCAGAAGACGGATGGAAACATCCTCTGGGATTCTTAAAATTTTAGTTAAGAAAACGTAAGGGAAAAGTATGTGGGAAGAAAGGATTCTTTGTTACAATGGCATTAACAAAAATTGGCAATTGAGTTTGAGGAGGATAACAGGATGAAAAAAAGAGTTAGCTTTATAGCGCTTGGATGTATTGTAGTGGGGAGTCTGATTCTGTCGGGCTGTTCAACAGGAACTGCTTCCACATCCATACCGGATGTGATACAGGTAAAAAATGTGGCTGATGAGCCTAAAGTTTCTCTCAGTGCTTCGGAAACCGTGGAGGTGGTTCCGGATATGGCGGAAATTACATATGGAATCACCACGGAAAATGCAGACGCCGTGCGGTGCCAGCAGGAGAATACGGAAAACTTAAACCGGCTTCTGGAATATTTAAAGGCTCAGGGATCTGAGGATAAGTCCATCCGGACATCGGGCTTTTCCTTAGATCCGAGATATGACTGGAGCGGAAATAAACAGACACTGATCGGTTACGAGATGCGGACCCAGGTGACTGTGACAGATATTCCCATGGATCAGGTGGGCGCCATGCTGACCAAAGGGGTAGAGTCCGGAGCCAATGAAATTTATTCGGTTTCCTATTTCTCCAGTCAGTATGATGAAGCTTATGGTGAAGCCCTTACAAAGGCGATGGAATCGGCAAGAGGGAAGGCTGAGGCCCTGACGGCTGCCAGCGGAAAGAAGCTGGGGGACGTGCTCAATATTGAAGAATACAATAATAACCAGTATGGAAGATACGTTTCAGCAGAGATGGGAAATTTCAGAAAAATGGCCGCAACAGAGGACGCAGTCGCAGGTATGGACATGGGTGTAATGCCCGGAGAGCTGCAGGTAACAGCTACCATCAATGTGGAATTTGCACTGGTTTCTGCGGAATAACGGATGTTTTCGGGGTATCTGACGGTTGCGAAGAAAGGGGTGGACATCTCCTGACGGGTCCTGTATAATTGAGGATAGAAAAGCAAAGGAGATCCTTGAAATGAAAAATCCAGTTATTACGATTGAGATGGAAAGCGGAGATT
>CANRXD010000239.1 GCA_947643685.1 uncultured Clostridium sp.
AGCTCATTTTTCTGGGTCTCATAAAGATACTGAAGGGCACACCCCGCAGCAATCATGCCATTTTCATAATCGGTAAGTCCAAGCCCCGCAAGGCTCATGACCTTAAAGTGTTCTTTTAAAATCCTGCGGCAGGCATCATCAGAAAAAAAGCGGTTTTCCAGGGCGGAAACAGCCATATGATAGCGGTTTCTTAACTCATCCATATCAAGGCCGGACATATAAAGTGACTCATTGCAAATTAACTCCGATGGAGAAAATTTGTTTACCTCATCCAGGAATGTCCGCTCAGAGGATACCTCTGTAACAAAAAAATCGCCGGTCGTTATATCAACCGTCGCTATCCCGTAATTATTCCCCATATAGACAACCGCCATCAGGTCGTTATTCTTTGTCTCGTCCAGTGCCTGAGCGCTTAAAATGGTTCCGGGCGTCACGACCCGGATGACCTCACGCTTTACAAGGCCCTTGGCAAGCCTGGGATCCTCCATCTGTTCTGCAATGGCCACCTTATATCCCTTCTGGACAAGGCGGCTTAAATACCCCTCCACTGCGTGATAAGGAACGCCACACATAGGTGCGCGTTCCTCAAGTCCACAGTCTTTTCCTGTCAGTGTAATTTCTAACTCCCTGGATACGGTTTTGGCATCCTCAAAAAACATCTCATAGAAGTCTCCGAGACGGTAAAACAGGATGCAGTCCGGATATTGTTTCTTCGTTTCCAGGTAATGTGTCATCATTGGTGATAATTGTGCCACGTGTTTCCCTCTCTTTATCCATTACTCTGCGTTCACATTCGGGTCTGTCGGGTCATATCTCTGATCATTGGGGATCAGAACCACATATGGCTTCATAAACGGGGACGGAACATTGGGATCCTCGTAAATGGTCACCTGGGTTCCGATTTTACAGTTATCATAAATCCACTTGGCATTGCCGCATGTTAAACGGATGCAGCCTGCAGAACGCACCACGCCAAGCCCGTTATATCCGCCCGTATTCAGCATATTGGGGTTGGCTGTCTCATAGGTAATGGAGTGGAACAGGAACCCGGCTCCCGCCTTGATTCTTGTGGCATACTGGGTATATGTATCATTTACCATCAGTCTCCAGCGGTATTTTTCCGGCGTGGTAAAAGTCCCGATGGGAGTATCGTCTCCCACAGAGGTAAGCATCGCCTTCACCGGAATAATATATCCGTTTTCTCCGTCTTTGGCATAGACCGTCAGACAGTTCAGCGTTTTATTCACCTTAATCTCATAGGATTCCTGGGCGCCGATTAAGTCCTCCACGTCCTGGCGCAGCTCGCCGTTGGCCTCAAAGAAAAATTTAAGCCCGTCCACATAATGCCAGCCGCTTAAGGTACGTCCGTTTTCAAAGTAATACCGTCTCATTCCCCAGTCGGCCCATCCCGTATACGGTGTACCATCCTCATTCATGCAGTAGGCCGCCGTCTCGTTGAATCCGATTTTTCCGGAAAATTCATTAAAATATGTATCCTTCGTGGAAGCCGGAGCCCCGGTTCCCTTGGGAACCAGAACCACCTTGAGGTCCACAACGGAATCGCCCACATTAATAGCTCCTGTCATGGTTCCTTCCGCCACAAATCCAAGCTGTCCCCTGTTTGCCGTAGTCACCGCATAATAAAGATCATAGGTTTTAGAAACCTCCCCTGTCAGATGCATCTGGATTCCCTCCACATAAGTGGAGCCTTCTGTTCCTCCTGCCGGCTCGCCATCGGAATAAAATTTCAACCATCCCCCATGGTTTACATAGGGACGGTAGGACAGCTTTCCATTATATCCATCCTTAAGCTTTGCGGAAATCCAGGTAAACTGGGTAGGGAGGTTGGCCTGCTGCCCCATTACCTCCACTGCATCCCAGATGGCCGCCTCGTTGGTCGGAGTCAAATCCACATTTCCACCGTTTAAAGAGGTATTGGGTACCATTCCATCAGGATAGACCACCTGGTTTTCCGTACCGGCTTCTTCCCCTTCACCGGAAGTCTCAGAATCCTTCGTTTCATCTGATGCATGGGTTTCTCCTTCTCCCTGCCCTCCGGAGTCCTCCTCCGACTGCCCCGGCGCACCGGGATATCCATGTTCTTCCTCTGAGGCTTCTGACTCATATCCGGGCCCCACCCCCTGATCAGCCAGTGCATGGAAACTCAGGCACAGGGAAAAGACCACGCATACTGTCACCGCAGTGATTTTCTTATATGTCAGTTTCATTTTCATACGCTCCTTATTGTATATATTTCAGATTTCCCATATAGTAGAAACCCTTTGCTTCATCCAGAGAAACATCCACGATTTTTCCCACCAGGGATGCGTCTCCCGGAAAATGCACCACTGTATTATTGGAGAGGCGGCCTGTGACAAATCCGGGCTCATGGGTATCCGGCTCCTCCACCAGCACCTTCTGTACGGTCTTTTCATCCCGCTTTATCACTTCAGAAGCAATTTCCTGAACCTCTTTTAAAAGCCTCTCAAACCGTACCTTCACCACATCATCCGGCACCTGATTTTCCATGGCCGCAGCCGGCGTGCCTGTCCGTTTCGAATAGATAAAAGTAAAGGCGCTGTCATAGCGAACCTTTCTTACCACATCCATAGTCTCCTCAAAATCCTCATCCGTTTCCCCCGGAAAGCCCACAATGATGTCTGTGGTAAGAGAAATATCGGGAACTGCCTGACGAATTTTATCCACTAAAAGGAGGTACTGTTCCTTCGTATATCTTCGGTTCATCTGCTTTAAAATCCGGCTGCTTCCGGACTGAAGAGGCAGATGCAGGTGATGGCATATTTTTTTCGATTCCTTCATAACGGCAATCAGTTCATCCGACAGGTCCTTGGGATGGGAGGTCATGAAACGGATCCGCTCCAGTCCCTCAATTTTCTCCACCCGCCGCAAAAGTTCTGCAAAAGAAACAGGGTCCTTTAATGTTTTTCCATAGGAATTCACATTCTGCCCCAGAAGCATCACTTCCACAACGCCGTCTTTTACCAGGCCTTCGATTTCTTTTATAATATCCTCCGGATTCCGGCTTCTCTCCCGCCCCCGCACATAGGGAACAATACAGTAGCTGCAGAAATTGTTACAGCCAAACATAATATTGACACCGGATTTAAAGGGGTATTTTCGCTCAACAGGAAGCTCCTCCACGATGGCATCCGTTCTGTCCCAGATATCTACCACCATCTTCTTTTCTTCCAGACGGTTATAAATAAGCTCAGCCAGCCTGAAAATATTATGGGTACCGAAGATAATGTCCACATGGCCATAGCTCTTTTTTATTTTTTCCACCACATGAGGTTCCTGCATCATACAGCCGCAGAGAGCGATCATCATATGGGGATTTTTTCGCTTCAGACCGTTTAAATGCCCCAGACGTCCGTATACCTTTAAATTGGCGTTTTCCCGGACGGTACAGGTATTGTATAACACAAAGTCAGAGTTCTCATCCTCCCCCTGCACAAAACCGATCTTCTCTAAAATCCCCATGAGCTTTTCCGAGTCCCTGGCGTTCATCTGGCAGCCAAAGGTCTGAATAAATGCAGTGGGCGGCCGCCCGTTTTTCTTCTCAAGCTCCCGGACCCATTCCCGGCAGTTTGCCATAAAGTAGTACTGTCTGGCAGGTTCTTCTGCAGGAGGTTCTGAATTTATATCTATTTTATCCAAATCAATTTCATTATGATGCGAAGCTTCATTATACATTTTCTCTTGACTTTTTTCCCTTTCCAAACATATAATATACGAAAAGAAGCGGGTTTTATACCGTACAGCTTTATGGCTCAAGCGGGGTGCTCGTTTCTTTTTTATATCTTAATCCCAATTGATTGCCTCATGCGGTATCGTTCCGTTTACCGCT
>CANRXD010000240.1 GCA_947643685.1 uncultured Clostridium sp.
CGATGCGGCAGGCATCCGCAGAGGCCGTTTCTCTGTCAACACCCAGTTTCATAAGCCAGCCTGACAGGGCCGTATGGCGTTCATATATGGTTTCTGCGATGGCACGTCCGGATTCGGTCAGGGTGATGTGGCCGTTTTCATCTACGAGAATATATCCGTTGGTTCTTAAATTTTTCATGGCGACACTGACGCTTGGTTTGGAGAATCCCAGTTCGTTTGCGATGTCAATGGAGCGGACATAGGGATTTTCCTGCCCCAGAACGAGAATGGTTTCCAAATAGTTTTCTGCTGATTCCTGAATTTTCAATCCAATACCCCCTGTTATAAGCAAAAGTCAACTGATTTCAGTAATACAATATCATAACATAGAATTGCGGTCAAATTTAAAGTTTCAAAAAGGGGCCTGACAAAACATTCCTGAGAGATATTGTTCCTAAAACCGGAAGCGGGGATTAAAAGAAAGTCTGGATAAATTTCTGCCTGATAAAGCGGTATTGTCTGGTGGGACGTCCTTTGCCCTCCTGTTTCTGGGATTCAATCTCTTCGATCAGCCCGGAGTCCAGAAGCTGCTGGAGGATCCGGTTGCAGCTGCGGCTGGTGATATTGAGCCACTGGGACAGGGAAGCTGCGGTGATGACAGAGCCCTCGTCCATCTGAAAAAGTCCCACGATTTTCAGAAGATTGCTCTCGTTGATGCCGTTTTCCTGGGAGTAGGCCAGGGCTTTTGTATTGGAATAGCTGTAATTTAAGGTCCTGGTGAGGGAAAGGGGACCGGTGAGGATGTTGTCTTCTCCATGGATAATGAAGCCATCGTTTTTTCCGTATTTGATAGCTTCCTGGAGGGCACGTTCCGCCTGATAGTGGCTTTCTCCGATGGATTTGCCGAATCCGGCGCCCAGCCGGAAATCCAGATCTCCCTTCTGGTCCAGATAGGCGATCATGTCCTGAATCCTTTCAAAACTGTCGCGGTACAGATCGCTGTCCATATCCAGTTCATAGCGGTTGGATACGGAGTGGATGGCAAATTCATACTGAAATTCCTTCCTGAAATCCAGAAGATATTTATGGAGGGTGATTTCCAGATATTCCCGGTCCATGGAAGTAATGTGCTCCGGATAAATCAGCTTAATCAGAATTACCAGTTTGCTGGACTGGTTTTTTTGCTTTAACCGGATGGCATTGACGGCGCTTTTTATGGAGTCCCGGATCATATCTTCAGAAGGGAGAATATGAATGTAGGGAATTTTTAAACGGTTTAACACTCCAAGCTGGTTGGTGGTCCTGGTGAGCATGATATCAATTTTTCCGGCATTCCAGAGTTCTTCGGCTCTTTCTTTTAAAGTGTTGTAATTGTAGACAGGGTTTTCAAACACATAGGGCATAAAGTCGGGGCCAAGGTAGTTTTTCAGATTCATGAAATCGTTGACCGGAGTCAGGAAATCAATATAGACCCGGTTGAGCGGAATATGCGGGTAACGCAGGACAAAATTTAAAAGAATGGACAAAATATGCTTTTCTTCATAAGAAATCAGCGTACAGGGAACCTGAATGTTGTCAATGTGAGTCAGCATATAGGAATACCCCAGCTCACCGGAAAAGAAAATCACATCACTGGAATCTTTACATTGTTCGTAGATTGACTCAATTTCTTCCAGATGGTCATATACGTATTTGTGAAAAATGCATCCGAAATCTTTCTGGGCGATAGCCCTGTCAATGGCGTCCATGGATTTCTGAGGACTCACGATGCTGATGGTAATCATGGATAAGGCACTCCTTTCTGGAAAGGGCAGGTCTTTTAATGACAAGCATGTCGATAAATCGGATTCTACCAGAATCGTATCACAGAATGTTGACAAAGTCAAAAGCCTATGTTAAAATGGAAACAAATAAAAGACGTAAAATACATAAGTCTTAAATAGACGGAATTTTGGCAGACTTTTTTCAAGTAGGGAATAAGGAGAGAAGCCTGCGGGAAGGGATAGAAGGATTCCCGTTATTCTGTGGAAAAACGGGATATTACAGGATTAATTGAAACAATTTGTACAAATGATTCGATATTCTGTGAGGAGTCTTCTGATTCCGGTATTAATTGAGACGCAGGGGTCCTAATTAAAAACGGGATTTCGTATTTTAAGTCTCTTATTGGTGCGAAAAAGCACAGGGGTTAAAAACAACCAAATTTAAGGAGGTATTTGCGAAATGAGCAAGTATGTTGACAGAGTATTGGCGGAGTTAAAAGAAAAGAACGCTAACGAGCCGGAGTTCCTTCAGACCGCAGAAGAGGTTTTATCTTCTTTAGGTCCGGTTGTAGATGCTCATCCGGAGTATGAGAAGGTTGCCCTTCTTGAGAGAATGGTAGAGCCGGAGAGAACAATTGAGTTCCGCGTTCCGTGGGTAGATGATAATGGTCAGACACATGTTAACCGTGGTTACCGCGTACAGTTCAACGGCGCCATTGGACCGTACAAGGGAGGCTTACGTTTCGCTCCGTCCGTAAACCTTTCCATTATGAAGTTCTTAGGTTTCGAGCAGACCTTTAAGAACAGCTTAACAACTCTTCCGATGGGCGGCGCCAAGGGTGGTTCCGACTTTGATCCCAATGGAAAGAGCGATGCAGAAGTTATGAGATTCTGCCAGTCCTTCATGACAGAGTTATATCGTCACATTGGTCCGGATATCGATATCCCGGCTGGTGACCTTGGTGTAGGCGCCCGTGAGATCGGCTATCTGTATGGTCAGTACCGCAAGATCAGAGGCGCATTCGAGAACGGAACAATTACCGGTAAGGGAAGATCCTTCGGTGGTTCCTTAATCCGTCCGGAAGCTACCGGTTACGGCGCTGTTTACTATCTGCAGGCAGTTCTGAAACATGAGAATGATACAATCGAAGGCAAGACAGTTGCTCTCGCAGGTTTCGGTAATGTAGCATGGGGCGCAGCTAAGAAGTTAGCTGAGTTAGGTGCTAAGGCTGTTACCCTGTCCGGCCCGGATGGATACATCTATGATCCGGATGGAGTTACAACAGAAGAGAAGATCAACTTCATGCTTGAAATGAGAGCATCCGGCCGCAACAAAGTTCAGGATTACGCTGATAAGTTCGGCTGCAAGTTCGTACCGGGTGACAAGCCGTGGGGCGAGAAGGTTGATATCATTATGCCGTGTGCAACTCAGAACGATGTTAATATGGAGCAGGCTAAGAGAATTGTTGCCAACAACATCAAATACTATATCGAAGTTGCTAACATGCCGACAACCAACGATGCTCTTAGATTCTTAATGGATCAGCCGAACATGGTTGTTGCTCCGTCCAAGGCTGTAAACGCAGGCGGCGTTCTTGTATCCGGTCTTGAGATGAGCCAGAACTCCGAGAGATATTCCTGGACCGCAGAGGAAGTTGATTCCAAGTTACATCAGATCATGACAGGTATCCATGATGGTTCTGCAGAGGCAGCCGAGAGATACGGCTTAGGTTACAACCTGGTTGCCGGTGCTAACATCGTTGGCTTCCAGAAAGTTGCTGATGCTATGATGGCTCAGGGTATTGCCTGGTAATTCGAGCAGTTATCATAACTGAATTCAACTGAAATATTGGGGGCCGCTGCGGGAGAGTATTCTTCCGCGGGGCCCCTGTATTAATATCGTAAAGAGGAAGGAAGAAGAACAATGGGATTTACAGTATTTTACACAGTACAGATCAATGATGTTGCTACAAAAATTTTTGAAGCAGCAGGCGGAAAGACTGTTGTAACCAATCATTTCTTTGATGAAGCCGGTTACGTCGAAGAACTGAAGAAATTACAGCCAGAGGCAATTATGTGCCGTACGGAGCCGATTACAGCGGCCATGATGGACGCA
>CANRXD010000241.1 GCA_947643685.1 uncultured Clostridium sp.
GAGGCAGCAGCATATGTTGGAACTGTAATCGCAAAGAGGGCAATGGAAAAGGGTATTAAGGAAGTTGTTTTCGACCGTGGCGGTTTCATCTATCAGGGCAAGATTCAGGCCTTGGCAGACGCAGCTAGAGAAGCTGGTCTGGAATTCTAGTAGGGAGGAGAATACAGCATGAAGCGTACAATCATTGATGCAAGTCAGTTAGAATTGAATGACAAAGTTGTTGCCATCAAGCGCGTATCCAAGACTGTAAAAGGTGGACGTACCATGAGATTTTCCGCTCTGGTAGTAGTAGGCGACGGCAATGGACACGTAGGTGCAGGCCTTGGTAAGGCAGGCGAGGTTCCGGAGGCCATTCGTAAGGGTAAAGAGGCAGCAATCAAGAACATGGTTGAGGTTCCGAGAGACGAGAACAACAGCATTCCCCACGACTTCCTTGGAGAGTTCGGCAGCGCATCCGTACTTCTTAAGAAAGCTCCGGAAGGTACTGGTATTATCGCAGGCGGTCCGGTTCGTTCCGTAGTAGAGCTTGCCGGTATTAAGAACATCCGTACCAAGTCTTTAGGCTCCAATAACAAGACAAACGTAGTTCTGGCAACCATCGAGGGTCTCTTAAAGTTAAAGACTCCGGAAGAAGTTGCAAAGAACCGCGGCAAATCTGTTGAAGAAGTTGTTTGCTAATAGGAGGATAATGAAATGGCAGAGAAGTTAAAAATCACATTGGTAAAATCCCCTATCGGTGCTGTTCCGAAGCAGAAGGCAACTGTTGAGGCGCTTGGTTTGAAGAAGATGCACAAGACAGTTGAGTTGCCGGACAATGGTGCAGTTAGAGGCATGATCCAGAGTGTAAGACATCTGGTTAAAGTTGAAGAAATCTAATCCGATAGAGAGTAAGGAGGTGCAGTGATGAACTTATCTAATTTACATCCTGCTGAGGGTTCCAAGCATAGCGATAATTTCAGAAGAGGCCGCGGCCATGGTTCAGGAAATGGTAAGACAGCCGGCAAGGGCCACAAGGGTCAGAAAGCTCGTTCCGGAGCTCCGAGGCCTGGCTTTGAAGGCGGTCAGATGCCTTTATACAGACGTATTCCAAAGAGAGGATTTACAAACATCAATTCTAAGAATATCGTTGGAATTAATGTAAGTGCACTTGAGAGATTCGAGAACGATTCCACAGTTTCTGTTGAGACATTAATGGAGAGCGGTATCGTAAAGAACCCGCAGGACGGCGTTAAGATTCTTGCAAACGGCGAGTTGACAAAGAAACTTAACGTTAAAGCCAATGCTTTCAGTGAGGCCGCAAAAGCCAAAATTGAGGCAGTAGGTGGAACCTGCGAGGTGATCTAATATGTTAAATTCAATACAAAAAGCATTTAAGGTGAAAGAAGTCCGGGAACGGCTTCTTTACACCTTCATGATGCTTGTTGTTATCCGGATTGGCTCCTGCCTTCCGATTCCGGGTGTGGACCCCAGCTATCTGAAAACCTTTTTTGACAATCTCCAGGCTTCCGGCATGGGATTTGTCAATGCGGTGACGGGAGGTTCTTTCTCCTCCATGTCGCTGTTTGCGCTGAGTATCACCCCATATATCACATCTTCCATTATCATGCAGCTTATGACCATTGCTGTTCCGAAGCTTGAAGAGATGCAGAGGGAAGGCGAGGATGGAAGAAAGAAGATTGCAGAATATACAAGGTATCTTACGGTTGCATTGTCCCTGTTTGAGTCCAGTGCCATGGCAATTGGTCTCGGCAGACAGGGTCTGCTCTATGAGGATCACAGGAATTTCTGGGGCTACCTGACTGTTGTGGCAGCCATGACGGCCGGTTCTGCTCTCCTTATGTGGATTGGAGAGAGAATTACGGATAAGGGAATTGGAAACGGTATCTCCATTGTACTTCTTATTAATATCGTATCCAGCCTTCCGCAGGATGTACTGACTTTGTATGAGCGCTTTATGGCCGGAAAGTCCGTGGCGGTTGCAACTGTGGCAGCCATTATTGTGCTGGCAGTTATTGTCGCGACGGTTGTATTCGTTCTCATTTTAAATGGTGCAGAGCGCCGCATCCCGGTACAGTACAGCAAAAAGATGCAGGGACGCAGAATGATCGGTGGACAGTCCACCTACATTCCGCTTAAGGTAAATACCGCCAACGTAATTCCGGTAATTTTTGCCTCCTCTATCATGTCTATGCCGGTGATGGTGGCACAGTTTTTCCAGGTGAACTATTCCACCATCGGAGGAAAAATTCTTCTGGCGTTAAGCTCTTCCAACTGGTTTAGACCGGAGAGTCCGGGATATTCTGTTGGTCTGCTGTTTTATATCGTATTAATCGTACTGTTCGCATATTTCTATACGTCCATTACGTTTAACCCATTGGAAGTTGCAAATAATATGAAGAAATCCGGCGGCTTTATCCCGGGCGTTCGTCCTGGCAAGCCAACCTCGGACTTCCTCACTAATATTTTAAACTATATTGTTTTCATCGGGGCGGTTGGTCTGGTTATTGTATGTATCATTCCAATCATGGCATCCGGCCTGTTCTCCGTTGGCAGTCTTTCCTTTGGCGGAACATCCTTAATTATCATCGCAGGTGTTATCCTGGAGACCATTAAGGCTGTGGAATCTATGATGCTTGTAAGAAATTACAAGGGATTCTTAAATGATTAATTGGAAGTAACAGCTCAGAGGATATCTGAATTGCTGTGACTGGAAACATGACAGCGGTGTAAGCATTCGAAACGGGCGGAAGTTTTTTCGCCCGCTTTTTCGAATCACTGTTTTTTGTGGCTCATGAAACCTATGGAGGGATAAGTATCCCGCGGGCATACCTGTATGTGCAGAAAGAATGCACAAGAAGGAGGAAACAGCCTCCGGGTATCCCTTAACGCGCGGAAAAGACGCGCAAAGGAGGAGGAAGCATGAAGATCATTATGTTGGGCGCACCTGGTGCCGGAAAAGGGACACAGGCGGAGAGAATTGCTGAAAAGTATCAGATCCCGCATATTTCAACGGGGGATATTTTCAGAGCAAATATTAAGCAGGGGACCGAGCTTGGAAAGAAGGCGGGGGCCTATATGGAACAGGGACTTCTGGTTCCGGATTCCCTGACCGTTGATCTGGTTATGGACAGAATCAGTCAGGAGGACTGTAAGAACGGTTACATTCTGGATGGTTTTCCGCGTACCATTCCTCAGGCGGAATGTCTGGCCGAGGCGCTGAAGGCCAGAGGAGAAAAACTGGATTTTGCCATTGATGTCCATGTACCGGATGAAAATATCATTGCCCGCATGTCAGGGCGCCGTGCGTGCCCGAACTGCGGTTCCACATATCACATTGCATATGCGGCTCCGAAAAAAGAAGGTGTGTGCGACAGGTGTGGTTCCGCCCTTATTTTGAGAGACGATGACAAGGCAGAAACTGTGAAAAAGCGTCTCTTCGTTTATCATGAGCAGACCCAGCCGTTAATTGATTATTACAGCCGGGAAAAAATACTCCATACTGTGGACGGTACAAAAGAGCCGGATCATGTTTTCGGGGATATTACAAAACTTTTAGGAGCTCAGGGAAATGGCAGTAACGATTAAATCGCCCAGAGAAATAGACCTGATGAGGAGAGCCGGAGAGATCCTGGCGGCTACTCATGAGGAACTTAAAAAAGCCATTCACCCGGGGATATCCACTCTGGACATTGATAAGCTGGGAGAGCGGATTATCCGCGGATATGGCTGTATTCCCTCCTTCAAAAATTATAACGGATATCCCGCGTCCATTTGCATATCTGTCAATGATGAAGTGGTTCATGGAATTCCCAACCGCCACCGCATCTTAAAAGA
>CANRXD010000242.1 GCA_947643685.1 uncultured Clostridium sp.
GAGTCACCATATAATCAATATCCTCCAGCATGTTTCTGAAATAGGAACTCAGGGCCAGCAAAAGTTCCCTTGCTTTCTCCGGCTTTTCCCGGCAAAAACAGGAAATGGTATTTAAAGAATTAAAAAGAAAATGCGGATTGATCTGGGACTGGAGCGTTGTGATTTCCGCCTTCCGTAAGGCTTCCTTCTGCTCCTCCATGGCCACCAGCTTGATCTGTGTAGCAAAGTAATTGGCAAGACCTGTCACAAACTCAATGTCTGCCCGATAGGAATAAGCGTTCTTTTTCACTAACATCACCAGAGCCGTCACCTGGTTGTCATCTCCGATTATTGGAGCAGAAATGACTACATTATTCTGATACAGAGGATAAAACCCATCCTCCGGCAGGGGAATTTTGCTGATTCTCGTTGTCTTATATGTTTTGGTGGCGGAAAGAAGCCTTGGGTAGTTGTTCTCTGTCAGGACAATGGAGCGGAAGGCGCTGCTGCACCCCAGAAAATCCATCCCCTGAATCAGCACCACTCCCTGGCAGTGATACTCTTCCATTATAATGTCAATAATTTTCTGTATGTTTTCTCTGCCCTTATTCACCCTGGCCAGATAGGGAGCGCACCGCTCTGCGGTACGCATAGCCAGGGACACCTTGGAAGCCACCTTTAAGTCTTCTGTGTTGAAAATCGACTTGAAAACATTAAAGAAGATCACCATACCCACTGAATTAATAATCACCATGGGAACAATGACCACCTCCACAATATTTAAAGCCTCTGCAAAAGGCTTTGTGAGAAGCAGAATCATAGCCACATGAATCAGCTCGGAAAGAAATGTAATTCCCAAAAGAAACCCGTTGGAATACTGCCGGTTTCCTTTTTTCCTGTACCCGACCACACAGCCGATCACGCCGTGAATCATGGCGGACAAAACACAGGCAATTGTGGAAATCCGCTCCGGAAAAATAACATACCTGTGTATGCAGGCAATCACTGTGGTCACAATTCCGGAAACCGGGCCGCCCAAAAAACCTGCGGACAGGACGCCGATCACACGGGCGTTGGGAAGTGCGCCTGTCACCTGGATCCCTATATAGTCAGAAATAACGCAGAAAGCGCCGAAGATCATTCCCAGAACCAGCTTTTCACCAATGTTCCTGATTCTGGCATCCTCCTCTTCCCGCTCTGTTGCCTCCTCGTTTAACAGAAGTCTCTGGATAAATCCCATTTTGGTCATAAGAAAGGCCAGAACCACCAAAAGACAGATATTAAAGCAGATACTGTAAATCACCTCAAAGATCATACGCATCCTCCACAGCAAAACCTGTTTGAATAATCAAAGAGGCCACTGCAGTCCATTCCCTGCAGCAGCCTCTTTGCTCATGCCTATGCTGCTATTGTAGCACTTTTTTTCGCTGTTGTCTTCTGGAAAATGACAATACAAACAAAAATTGCAATTCCGATGATATCGGTTGTCAGCCCGCTGTCAATCAAAAGGTACGCACCGATCAGCCCCACAATTCTGAGAACCACATTAACCTTTCCAAACAGGAAGCCTTCCACTGCAACGCTGATTAAGAATACACCGACAGCCGCGGTAATGGCAACCTGAACGGCCTTTGCAATGGGAGTGTCCAGAAGCAGCAAATCTGTATTATAGACAAACATATATGGTAAAATAAATCCTGCCAGAGCAAGCTTTACGGAAGCCCATCCTGTCTTCATGGGACTGCCGCTCGCAATACCTGCCGCTGCGAAGGCTGCCAGGGCAACCGGCGGAGTCAGGTTTGCAAACATTGCAAAGTAGAAGCAGAACATGTGAGCTACCAGGGCCGGGATACCAAGCTGTACCAGAGCCGGAGCCGCAATGGTGGAGGTAATAATATAGGATGGGATACTGGGAAGGCCCATTCCTAAGATCATACAGGTTACCATCGTAAATACCAGTGTAAACATCAGGCTCTTGCCACCGATGCTGATGATGGTATTGGCCATATTAAGGGCAAAGCCTGTAATGGAACAGGAACCGACAATGATTCCCACGCAGGCGCAGGCAATGGCCACAGATACGGTGGATTTCGCGCTGGCCACCATGGCATCCAGAATATCCTGTAAGCTCATGCGTGTGTTCTTCCTGCACTCGGCGACGATGATCGTAAATACGATGGTATAGAACGCCGCCATGATAACGGTCTTTCCGGAGAAGAACAGCATGTATACCAGGAAAATAATCGGAAGGGCCAGATGGCCATACTCCTTCATAACCTGGGACATCTTCGGAAGCTGGTCCTTGGGGGTTCCCTTCATTCCGACTTTTTCCGCCCTCATCTGAATCTGGAACAGAATGCCCATGTAATAAATCACAGCCGGGATAATGGCGGAAACAAGAAGCTCATTGTATTTCATCCCCAGGGTGTCCGCCATGATGAAGGCAGCGGCACCCATGACCGGAGGCATCAGCTGTCCGCCGACGGAGCCGGTCGCCACAACAGCACCTGCAAATTCATCGTCATATCCGGATTTCTTCATAAGTGGAATCGTAAAGGAGCCTGTGGTCACCACCACGGCGACGGCCGCACCGTTGATCATGCCTAAAAGGCCGGAGGCAACAACGGCTACCTTCGCGGGGCCGCCCTTGGTGCCGCCCGCGATGGCATTGGCGAAATCGTTGAAGAACTGGCCCATGCCGCATTTATTCATGATTTCGCCGAAGGCGATGAACAGGAAAATATATGTGGACGCCACGTTGACCGACGACCCGTATATGCCCTCCGTATTGGAGAAGAAATGGCTCATTAATTTCTGCCAGGTATATCCTCTGTGTAAGAAGATGCCGGGAATGTCAATGGGGATCAGTCCCTGCTTGGTTCCCATTAAGCTGTACAGCATGAAAATAACGGCGATAATCGGAAGAGCCATACCGCAGACGCGGCGGGTTGCTTCCAGAACGATTAATGTCAGAATGGTGCCGATGATCACGTCCATGTTGTTGGGTTTTCCGGCGCGGTTGATGATATTGAAATAATCCAGACACATATAAATCGGAACCGCGGCCGCCAGTGCCATCAGCGCATAATCGTACCATGCAATGACCTTACGGCTGGCCTTTTTGGTAGCCGGATATAAGGCAAAGGCCAGAATCAGAATCATTCCCACATGGATGGAGCGGTGCTTTAAAGTCTCCGGCATATACAGGCCTGACGCGAAAACCAGGTGGTATAAGGTAACCAGAATTGCAAATACCTGATATGCCTTCTTTAAAACCGGGGAGCTGAATTTGCGGGTTTTACTTTCTTTATCAAACTGCTCAAGGAGCTTTTCTTTCTCTTCCTCAGACATTTCTGTATCTGCGGCACTGAGAACAGGGTTTTTTAATTTCTCATTTTCACTCATTTTATTTCTCCTTCCCCTGTGCAAAACAGTCGTCAGTTACTTTTCTGATCCGTTCCGGACACGCAGCACCATCTTCACATGATGGGGCATATCAGATCCCAGAAGAAGCACTTCTCCGTTGATTTTGATATTTTTTAACGCCGTCTGCGAATTGATCCAGTTAAACTGAGGGAATTCACTTTCAATATCGTCCATATAAATCAGTCCGTCTTCATACCGGTAAGTACAGTCCATCTCTGCCGGAATCCCGGCTCCGAACCCTGCGACTGCGATCGTATGAAGAAGGAAGCTGCCGTCCTCCCTGATTTCGTAATACTCATACCAGGGAATATGTTCGAAGGAATGTTCCCACTGGAAAGAGAGCTCATCCCCGGTCTTCACAGGAATTTCTGCATAGACCTTTCCGGTTTCCAGCTCTTCCACCACCAGAATTTTTTTCTG
>CANRXD010000243.1 GCA_947643685.1 uncultured Clostridium sp.
TGTGCTTGGCAAAAAAGTAGATGGAATCTGGGGCAGGGCCATTGATCTTCTGGCTCTGTTTGCTCTTCTTGCCGGAACAGCCACCACCTTTTCTCTGGCCACGCCGCTCATGGCCCAGGTACTTTCACGCCTCACAGGACTTCCGGAATCAAAGTGGATTACTATTTCCATTCTGCTTGTGACATGTATCGTCTACACCTACGCTCTGGTTCATGGAATGAAGGGAATCTCCCGGCTTTCCGCCTCCTGCATGTATTTATTTTTTGGTCTGCTGGCCTATGTACTTCTGTTCGGCGGTGAAACCCGGTATATTCTGGAAACCGGATTTGCAGCAATTGGAAATCTGGCACAGAATTTCCTCAGCCTCGCCACCTTCACAGACCCCTTGAGAACCACCTCCTTCCCACAGAACTGGACGATCTTCTACTGGTCTTACTGGATTGTATGGTGCGTGGCATCGCCATTTTTCATCGGCAGTATTTCCAGGGGACGCACCGTCCGCCAGACAATTTTAGGCGGCTACATTTACAGCCTGGGCGGCACCTTTTTAAGCTTTCTGATTCTGGGGAATTACAGTCTTGGACTCCAGGTGGGAAAAAAACTGGATGTAATGGCCCTTTACGGGGTTACCCAGGACCTCTATTCCACCATCATCGCCATCGTGGACACCCTGCCTCTGGCTCCTGTGGTTCTGATTCTCCTGATCGCCGCCATGATTGCCTTTTATGCCACCAGCTTTGACTCCATCTCTCTGGTTGCCGCTTCCTATACTTATAAACAGATGACAGGGGACGAGGAACCTCACACAGCAGTGAAAGTTTTCTGGGCCATCATGTTAATTTTATTTCCCATTGCCCTGGTGTTCTCCGAGAGCTCCATGGCCAATTTACAGTCCGTATCCATCATTGCCGCCTTTCCGGTAGCCCTGGTAATCCTTCTGATTATCGCCAGCTTCTTAAAGGATGCCGACCAGTACCTGAAAGAAAATTCCTCCCGGTAACGCATATGAGACCGTTTCCTGTGCCATATCACTTCTTTGGCGCAGGAAACGATCCCGTTTATTTTCCGTCAGACGCCACAGGCTCCTTGTCCGCGGTACGCAGGCAAGAAGATACAGGGCTGAACTGTTACATTTTTTCTGCCTGTTCCTTTATTTTTCTGTATATCTCCCTGGCTTTCACCCTTTCGCTTCCACTTTCCTTCTTTTTTCCGTAGCGGATTTTTAAATATATGGTTCTCAGCTTTTCAAGTTCCTCCTCCATTCCCCATAATCTTGTCGCCCGCTCATGGACCTGTTCACTGGTGACACTCTGATTTTCCATGTCCAGACCACCCTGGATACAAAGCTTCAGATATTTCCGGTAATAGTACCGCACATTTCTCTCTCCGCCCAAAAAACCTCTTCCGGATATGCGTTTGTCCTCTGCTTTCAGGTAACTTCGTTTTACTTCCCCTCTCGCATGCATTTTTTTCCCTGCTCCAGGCTCCGACAGCCGCCGGAACAGAAACCGAAAAAATAAAAATGCGGCAAACACCAGAATACCTATGCCCAGAACCTTTATGGCAAGGGGAACCTGTCCTGTTTCTGCCATCCCCAAGTCCGGGAGCACTCCTCCGTCAAGGGAAATCTCTCCATCCATTTCTATTTTCTCCGGCACCCCGGGAAACAAGAAAGACAGATATTTGGCAAGCCACATGAGAATCTTTATGAAAACCGTAAGAAACATCTCAATCACAGGGAGAAGAAATGTCTGATACAATATCCCCAGAAACCTCCAAAAAGATTGTATCACCGGTTTCCAGGACAAAACTGCCGCAGCCAAAAGCATGCCGAAAATCTCCAGTCCATTGGCGCCCCAGAACGCCCCCCGTTTCTGACCATTCCCCTGCAGTCTGCTTCCCCGCAAAAGGAGAATACTGCCGGCAAAAAAGCACAGTGCAAACGGAGCACACTGCTGTCTCCAGGCAGTCATCCCCATGAATACCATTTCAAAGAGCATAATCACCGCCAGAAGCTTCCATTCCAAAAATACGGCCCTCGATACCGTTCCCTCCAGCCCTTTTTTCTCCCAGTTAAAAAACAGCCAGACTGCCCAGGCCGCCAGAATGACGGAAAGTCCTGCCTTTCCCCAGGCCGGCGCAGATATGAAAAAAGGCATGAAAACAGCCAGATACAGGCTTCCGTCCGTTAAAACCTTTAAAACCAGCATATCCATTCTACGCTTCCTCCATCTCTTTTGCACATAAGAACAGTGCCTTCCGTCCGGACCGCTCCTCCAATGCCAGAAGAAACCGCTCTGTCTCCTCTGTCTGCTCCGGAGCCACCAGAAGAAAACTCCGCCCGGCCCGGCTCCCCTTAAGAATCCGGCTGTAAAAGGTAACTGTCTCTTCCCGGCAGTCATAAGTCATTCTCCCCAGGCCTTCCAGGATCGTACTTAAATGCCCGGCTCCCAGGCCTTCCTCCACCGTTCTCCAGTTGCCCATGGCCCCCGCAATGATCCCATTAGTGCAGAAATCATAGGGAATCCGCTTCCGTTCCAGTTCCTCGCATACGCTTCGCACCATGGAAAAGCATTTTTCCAGGGACGGTCCCGGCGTCTTCAGGGCCCGGCATTCTGTATTTAAAAGCACAGTGCAGGTCATATCCGACATACATTCCTGCTGCTTTACCAACAATGTTCCAAGTCTGGCGCTCTGCGTCCAGCTTATGGAGGAAAACGGTTCCCGGCCTGTATATTCCCGAAATCCCATCGTAAGAATGGGATCCTCAAACAGACTCTTCTCCACAGAAAACTCTCCCAGATAGCCGCCAAGGAGCAGGGAAAGTTCATTCCCGGGATAAGGCCTTGGCTTTACCACCAGCTCCGTAAGCTCCGGATAAGATTCCAGAAGAATCCGTATCCCTAAGAAATCCCCGGCCTCCACCAGGGAGCCGCGGAAAAAGTACCGGCCGCGTTCCTTAAGCGACACCCGTCTCACAAGCTCTGTTTTTTGTCTCCCGGCCAGATATAAAACCGAAGAAAGCCCCATTCCCCCGCTCTCTTCCACTGACTCTCCTGTATCTGAAAACGTGAGCCCTTCCGGTACCTGCTCGCGAATCTTCAGATAAGGCACCAGAAACCTTTTTCCATTTTTAACCGTCATGGTCCAGAGGAATTCCTCCTCCGGTTCCACCAGCACTTTATCCAGTGAGGTGGTAAACTCCACCTGATCCAGAGTATGTGACATGGAATAATTCTCGGCCACAAATAAAATAATTCCCAGCACAATTATAAACAAAATCATCGTAATGTCTCCAGGGGAACCGGGATGGTATCCACAAGCTTTTTCAGATAACTTCTGGCATCCGCAAAGCTTTCCGATCCTTTGGAAATAATCCTGTGGCTCAGAACGCAGGGCGCCACATGCTTCACGTCCTCAGGGATCACAAACTCCCGCCCCGTGGATGCCGCCCTGGCCTGCGACGCCTTGTAGAGAGCGATGGCTCCGCGGGTGGAAACCCCGGTCATGAACCGACTCTCAGTTCTTGTCTTTTCCACAATATCCATCATATATCCCAGAACATCCTCATGAACCAGGACTTTGGTAAGCTCCGTCTTCATTTCCCGGATTTCCTCCGGCATAAGAACCGGTGCCAGTTCCTGCAGCAAAGTCTCAGAAGACGGCCTGGAAATCACCTTCATTTCCTGTTCCCTTTTCATATATCCCAGACTTATTTTCATAAAAAACCGGTCAAGCTGGGCCTCAGGAAGAGGAAAGGTTCCATAAGATTCCACCGGATTCTGTGTTGCCATGACAAAAAACGGCGCCGACAGTACGCGCGTC
>CANRXD010000244.1 GCA_947643685.1 uncultured Clostridium sp.
AAGTTTTCAACGCTTTTTTCGCTCTAAATCTTCGCATGGCTGAACTGTTACTTGAAATTGAAAACGCAATGTTTTACAATAGAAATATCTACTACACATCGTTTTTCAGGAGGAACTTTCTATGGAAACAACAAAACTGCTCGCGCCATATGAAGCGGAAATGATCGAAATCCGGCGCCATATCCACGCCCATCCCGAACTCAGCAACGAAGAGTTTAAAACCACCGAATTAATCAGGGAAAAACTCACTGAATACGGGATTGAAATTGCCGATATTGGCTTAAAAACCGGCGTTGTGGGAATGCTTTACGGCGGAAAACCCGGAAAAACCGTTGCCATCCGTGAAGATATTGACGCTCTTCCCATGCCGGAGAGCACAGCGCTTCCCTTCGCATCGCAAAATGAGAATATCTGCCATTCCTGTGGTCATGATATCCACACCACCACCCTTTTATACTGTGCAAAGGTACTTTCCGAAATTAAAGATGAACTTTGCGGCAATGTAATGTTTCTGTTTCAGCCCGCAGAAGAAAGAGGATGCGGTGCCAAACAGTTCATCGACTGCGATTTCACTTCTGTCGCAAAACCCGATGTATTCGTTGGCCTTCACGTTGCCCCGAAAATTCCTGTCGGCTCCATCGGAGTGAAAAAAGGCCCTGCCAGTGCCTCCAGCGACTTTTTCCATATTAAAATATACGGAAAAGGCGGTCATGGCGCTCATCCGGAAAACTTCATTGACCCTGTTACCATAAGCGCCTATGTAATCACCCAGCTTCAGACCATCGTTTCCCGCGAAAACTATCCCATCACCCCAGGCGTAATTACCATCGGCAGTATCCACGGCGGCCAGGCCGGAAACATTGTCCCGGACTATGTGGAAATGACCGGAACCCTGAGAAGTCTTTCTTTTGACCTGCGAAAATCCATGCGTGAGGCCATAAACCGCATTGTTGCCCTCTGCCCTGAAGCCATGAGAGGACGTGGAGAAATCGTATGGGAGAGCGGGATGCCTCCACTGGTAAACGATAGCGCTGTTATAGACCGGATTGTGGAAGCGGCTGCAAAGACCATCGGGGCCGATCATGTGGTTACTGTGGAAAATCCGTCCATGGGTTCTGAGGACTTCTCCTGCCTGTTCCCTGAATTTGGTCCGGGTGCACAGTTTTCTATCGGCTCCGGGAATGATAATCCGGACAGCCAGATCGGCCTGCATAATTCCAAAAACATTTTTGATGAAGGCTCCATAGCTGCCGGAACCGCCGTTTTGGTTCAGTTTGTGAGGGATTATCTGACAATATAGCCGGGCAGACTCAGCCTGCTGCAAAATACATTTAAGAAAGGGATTTGAATTATGGATTTTAACTTTGACCCCCTTCAGTACCGTTATCCGTCCAGGCGCCGTCTGGTATATGGCCGCCGCGGAATGGTATGTGCCTCCCAGCCTCTGGCGGCTCAGGCCGGACTTGACATGATAAAGCAAGGTGGAAACGCGTTTGATGCCGCGCTTGCTGCTGCTGCCTGTCTGGCAGTGGTGGAACCGATGTCATGTAACATGGGCGGCGATGGCTTTGCCTTAATCTGGCACGATGGAAAGTTGTATGGCTTAAATGCCAGCGGCCCTGCTCCTGCTCTTTTGAGTGTTAATGCTTTAAAAGCCGCCGGATATACAGAAATGCCCAAATATGGATGGGGAGCCGTGACAGTCCCCGGAGTCACATCCGGCTGGGCCGAAATCAACAGGCGATTCGGAAAGCTTCCCCTGTCTCAGATTCTTCAGCCGGCCATCAGTTATGCCCGGGACGGCTTTGCCGTCTCTCCAGTGGTTTCCGCCCTTTGGAAAAGGAATCTGGAAACTTTCAAAAAGGAACTGACACCAGAATTTTATCAGTCCTGGGCCGCTGTTTTCACCATTAACGGACGTGCTCCTGAAGCCGGAGAGGTATTTTGCTACAAGGGTATGGCCGAGACTCTGGAAGAACTGGCTGCCACCAACTGTGAATCCTTCTATCGCGGAGCCATTGCAGAACAGATTGACGCATATTCCAGGGAAACCGGCGGATATCTCCGCAAAGAAGATCTGGCCGCTTATCAGGCCCAGTGGGTGGAACCCATTACCACCAACTACAAGGGCTATGACGTATGGGAAATTCCCCCCAACGGCCATGGCATTGTAGTTCTCATGGCTTTAAACATCCTTGAAAAGTTAAACCTGTCGGCCGGACATGATGATCCTGAGGTCATCCACCGTCAGCTTGAGGCCTTAAAGCTGGCCTTCACAGACGGAAAGCGTTATGTAGCTGACCCGGCCCATATGAAACCCACGGTTGAACAGCTTCTCTCAAAAGCATATGCCGATACCCGCCGGGAACTGATCACCAGCGAAGCTATCTGTCCAACACCCGGAACTCCCTACTGCGGCGATACGGTTTACTTAAATGCCGCCGATGGGGACGGAAATATGATAAGCTATATTCAGTCCATTTACTGTGGCTTTGGCTCCGGTACTGTTCTTCCAGGAACAGGGATTATTTTCCATAACCGCGGAAATAATTTCACCATGGACGAATCTATGGAAAATTGCGTTGCTCCCGGAAAGAAACCATATCACACCATTATTCCCGGCTTTCTTACAAAAGACGGAAAAGCCGTTGGGCCCTTTGGTGTCATGGGCGGTTTCATGCAGCCCCAGGGTCATGTGCAGGTATTAATGAATATGATAGATTTCCATATGAATCCCCAGGAAGCCCTGGATGCTCCCCGTTGGATGTGGACTGGTGAAAAAAATATTTCAATGGAACATTCCTATGGAGACAGCACAGCGGATAAGCTGACGCGCATGGGACACAAAATTACTGTCCCGGTCAACAGCCTGGAGTTCGGCCGGGGCCAGATCATCCTAAGAAATGAAGACGGTACCCTCTGCGGTGCCACGGAACCCAGGACTGACGGCACTGTGGCTGTCTGGTAAACCGGGGATATCATATAACAGGGCCCTTCCTGTGTAATAACTAAAAGAATCTCCGCATAAGATAGACCAGAAATCATCTGGCTTCTTAAAGGAGATTCTTTTTATGAAAATAAAAAAAATTTTGTCACAGCTCCCGGAAAACGCAGTTTTCTGGCTTCTTTTGCTTTCTCTGGCCGCCGGGTCCGCTGCTTCTTTATATGGAAAAATCACAGATCGGGCTGCCCTGGAGCAGGTCGCTGCGGAACATTACACTGCGGCCCCCGCATCCGCCAGCCGGTCTGTGATTTCTATAAAAGACTATCTTTCTTCCGATCTTCCGTATCCCTGTCAGATTTATAAAATTCCCGCCGGAATCCGGTAACGAATGTGCTGCCGTTTAAGAGAGGCTTTTTCTTGTCTGGTTTTCTCCGGCCCAAAAACTGTAACATATGTCTTTACGGGCGGAAATAATGGTAGGACTGTCCTGGCTGCATACCACCCCTGAAGCTTGCCAGCTCGCTGACCGTCACAAGCTGATACCCCCGGTTTATGAGTTCCGGAATCAGAACAACCGCCGCTTCTGCGGAAGTACTGTAAAGGTCATGCATTAAAATAATATCTCCGTCACGAACCTTGCTTAACACTGTATTCACAGTCTGGCCGGCGTTTTTGGTCTTCCAGTCCAGAGTATCAATGGACCAGAATATAGCCGGAACGCCTCTTTCTGCCAGCGCTGCCCTAGATGCATTGTTAATATAGCCTCCCGGCGGCCGCATGATCACCGTATGAACTCCCGCGATACTGGCCAGAGTCTGGTCCACACGATCCAGATTTGCCT
>CANRXD010000245.1 GCA_947643685.1 uncultured Clostridium sp.
ATGGAAAGATGGTGAGACGCTTTTTAGACCGCCAAAACCGGAAAGCGGCCAGATGTGCGGTTGCCTCCTCTGTCTGCATCAATCTGACCCTGCTGGCCGTCTTTAAATACATGGACTTTTTTATCCGCTCCTTAAACCGCCTCACCGGCAGCGCAGTCCCTCTCCCCGGTCTGGCCCTTCCCATCGGAATCTCCTTTTACACCTTTCAGACCATGTCCTACACCATTGATATATACCGCGGACAGGCTCCGGTACAGAATAATATCATAAACTTCGGCGCTTATGTGTCCATGTTCCCCCAGCTGATCGCAGGCCCCATTGTCCGCTACCGGGATATTTCCGAAAAGCTTTGCTTCCGGACGGAAAGCCTGTCCCAGTTTTCCACAGGCGTCCGCCGTTTTGTACTGGGCCTGGGAAAAAAAGTCCTTCTGGCCAATCAGGCAGGCGCTCTGTGGGCGGAGATCCATTCCGTGTTTCCAAAAGACCGCAGCGTCCTCATGGTCTGGCTGGGAATTCTGGCCTTTGCTTTCCAGATCTACTTCGATTTCTCCGGCTATTCCGATATGGCTGTGGGCATGGGCCATATGCTGGGATTTCGCTTTCCGGAAAACTTCAACTATCCGTATATTTCCAAAAGCATTACGGAGTTTTGGCGGCGGTGGCATATCTCCCTTGGGACCTGGTTTAAAGAGTATGTATACATTCCCCTGGGCGGAAACCGAAAAGGAGGCCTTCTCCAGGTACGCAACATTCTCGTGGTCTGGCTTCTGACAGGAATCTGGCACGGAGCCAGCTTAAACTTTCTGTTATGGGGCGCATACTTCGGGCTGCTGCTTTTGCTGGAAAAATTTGTATTCATGAGATATTTGGAAAAATTCCCATCCTGGCTCCGGTGCTCCTATGCGTTTCTTCTGGTTCTCTTCGGATGGGTGCTGTTTGCCTTTGAGAACATGGGCGAAGGCTTCCGGTATCTTCTCCAGATGACGGGAGCCGCCGGGCTTTCTTTTTGCAGTCCGCGAACCCTTTTTCTTCTTTCGGGAAACGCGGTTCTTCTCCTCTTCTGCGCTCTGGGAGCCACTCCGCTTCCGGCGAAGCTTGCAGAAAGAGGAAAACACACGGCTCTGGAACTGCTGTTTTTAAGCCTGGTCCTGTTTCTGTCTGTGGCCAGCCTGGTAAATGCCACCTACAACCCATTTTTATACTTTCGATTTTAGAAAGGAGCCGATATGAAAAAAAAGCTTTCTTTTGAAGCCGTCATCACCGGCTCCTTTTTCGCTTTTCTCGGCCTTCTGACCGCCGGTTCCATTCTGATGCCCCGCAAAGCGTTTTCGGAAACGGAAAACCGCTACCTGGCCCGGTTCCCAGAGCTTACCTGGGAAACCGTAAAAAACGGTGACTTCGGAATGGACTATGAGACATACCTGAGCGATCACTTTCCTTTTCGTGATACTTGGATCGGCTTTCAGGCGGCGGCCGAAAAACTTTTGCTAAAAAAGGAAATCAACGGTGTGTTCCTCGGAAAGGACGGCTATCTCATCGAAGCCCTGTATCCGGAAGATCTGGACCCGGAAAATTGTAAGAAAAATCTGGACACTCTGACAGACTTCTCCCTCCAGCAGGCCGGACTTCTGGGAGAAGCCCATGTGAGAGTTCTTCTGGCGCCGTCTTCCTCCGAAATTCTCACGGAAAAGCTCCCGGCCCACGCCTCCCCACTTTCCCAGTCCTCTGTCACGGATGCGCTGAAACAGGCAGGGCTTTCTCCCATGCTGGTGCCTGTCAAAGAGGCTCTTTTAGAGGAAAAGGAGGCTCTCCCCCTCTACTATAAGACGGATCATCACTGGACGTCCCACGGGGCCTTCACCGCCTATGTGGCCTGGGCAGAATCCGCCGGACTTACGCCCTTTTCCCGTTCGGACTTTGCCATAGAGACTGTTACCGAAGATTTTTCCGGCACGATCCTGTCCCGGCTCAACATCCCTGCAGAGCCTGATTCCATTCAGCTCTATAAGCCGAAAAATGAACCGGAATGGAGCGTTTACTACGACGGGAACAGCGAGCCGTTTCATAGTCTGTATGCCATGGACGCTTTAGATACCCGGGATAAATACCGGGTATTCCTGGACGGAAACCATGGGTTCACAAGGATTGTAAATCCCCGGGCGGAGGGGACCGGAAAACTTTTGGTCATTAAAGATTCCTACGCCCACAGCTTCGTCCCTTTTGCGGCCCTCCACTTTCCGGAGGTCATTATGATCGACCTCCGGTATTTTAATGGAAAGGCCGGGGAACTGATCCGTACCCAGAACGTCACCGATGTTTTGATCCTGTACCAGATTCCGGGCTTTTTAAAGGACCGGAACATCAGCAGGCTGCGATAAGGTTAAAAAATGGTCCCAGGCCTTTTTTAAATAATCCAGATATCCGGCCCTTTCCACGTCCTCTTCAGAAACCACTGTCACTCTGCCCAGCTCCTGGCCGTCCAGCCTGTAAACCAGATACCCCAGCACATCTCCTGCCCTCACCGGAGCTTCCACGTTTTCCTCCAATAACAGCTCTTTTTCGATGGCGGAAAAGTCTTCCCCGTGAAGCCCCAGATAGGAAAAGCTGCCGCGGTATCCGGCTGTCACGGTGTCTTTCACGCCGCTTATAATGGGAATTGGGGACAGTTCGGGCATATCTTCGTCCTTATAAAGCCTGCAGTTTCCGTACCCATAATTCAGCAGCGTCACCGCGTCATTAAATCTGGTTTTATAATCCGGAGCCGCCATGATGGCTGCAATCAGTTCCACCCCGTCCTTTTTCGCTGTGGCCGACAAACAATATTTGGCAATGCTTGTGGAACCGGTCTTTAACCCTGTGACCTCAAAGTTGGTGGCCATTTTAAGGAGCTTATTGGTGTTGGAAAGTCCAAACTCCTTGGTCCCCTGCTTGGTCACGTGGGTGATATTTTCCATCCAGATAGTAGAATACCCGGTAATCCGGGGATATTTGGTAATTAATTCCCTGGACATGACGGCAATGTCCCTGGCGGTGGTCACATGCTCCGTGGAGTCGGTGAGCCCGCAGCAGTCAATGAACCGGGTGTGCTCCATCCCCAGGCCCGCCGCCCTCTCGTTCATCATCCGCACGAAGGTTCCCTCATCACCGCCTATGTACTCGGCCATGGCCACCGACGCGTCATTTCCGGAGGCAATGACAATACATTTTATCAGAGTTTCCACAGTCTGCACCTCCCCTTCCTCCAGGAATACCTGGGAGCCGCCCATGGACTTTGCGTGGGCGCTTGTGACCACCTCATCGCTCAGCTTGATTTTCCCTGACTGGATGGCATCAAAAATCAGAATCAAAGTCATAATTTTCGTAACACTGGCGGGATTCCTGGGCTCATCTGCATTTTTTTCGAAAATCACGGTCCCTGTACTGGCCTCCATTAAAAGCGCTGAAGGGGCCCCGATCTGGGGGCCTGTCTGGGTATCCCCCGGCTCAGCCATGGCCGGAAACACAAATGTCCCCAGAGTCATGGCGCCGGAAAGCAGGACCGAAAGTATCTGTTTTCTCAGTTTTTTCACGTTTCCACCATATCCTCTCTGTACTTGCAGATATTCTTCCTTACAAAATATGGGCGGGACATATTCCCTTATGCGAAAATTCATTGAAAATTGCTTGCGCCGAACGACAAGGTGGGTTATACTCTTGCGTGAGGAGGTGTCTTATGCAATCTGAAGATAATTATACCCGCCGCCGCGTCTATGTTTCCCGCCGCCAGAAGCAGCGTAAA
>CANRXD010000246.1 GCA_947643685.1 uncultured Clostridium sp.
GGCGGTAAAGCGAAAGCAGCGCCGCCTTTTGATATGCGGACTTATTCTGAACTTTGGGATTCTTGCAGTTTTAAAGTATGCAGATTTTATTCTTCCCGGTGCAGCCTGGATCCTCCCCCTGGGGATTTCCTATTATACGTTCCAGTCCATGGGATATCTGATTGATATATACAATAGAAAATATGAACCGGAGCATAAATTTTCCGCCTTTTTTCTGTTCCTTTTATTTTTCCCGCAGGTGACTGCCGGACCAATCAGCCGGTTTGACTCCTTCAGGAAGCAAATTTCCTCCCTCCGGCGCCCCGGGGGAAAGCAGGCAGTCTTTGGCATGGAACGGATGCTGTGGGGGTATTTTAAAAAGCTGGTGATAGCGGACAGGCTGGGCCCGGCTGTTTCGGTCATTACAGGTTCACCGGAAAGCTATAAAGGGCTCTGGTTTCCGGCCGGAATGGTGATCTGCACAGTCTGGCTGTTTGCGGATTTTTCCGGCGCCATGGATATTGTGATCGGAGCTGCTGAAGTATTTGGCATCTGTCTGCCGGAAAACTTTGACAGGCCCTTTTCTTCAAAAAGCCTTGCAGAGCTGTGGCGCCGGTGGCATATGACCCTGATGCAGTGGTTTAAGGAATATATTTTCTTTCCCGTATCCACAAGCGGTTTCTGTAAGAATCTTTCTGCCGGCGTGAAAGAGAGGTTTGGCAAAAAGGCGGCTTCCAGGGTTCCTGTCTATGTGGCAACACTTCTTGTCTGGTTTGTGACAGGAATCTGGCATGGAGCATCCTGGAATTTTGTTATCTGGGGTATGGCAAATGGTATCATTCTTTTGATTTCTCAGGAGCTTTCCGGTATCTGTAAAGCCTTTGGCCGGAAATATTCTTTTACAGAATCTGCCTGGTATCAGGGATTCAGGAAGGTGCGTACTTTTTTCCTGTTTGCTTTTCTGCAGATGTTTCTTTACTATCCGGCCGGAACCGTGCTTTCTCTGGCTGTGGATACTTTTGCCGCTCCTGATGTGCAGAGCTTTTTTAATGGAAGCCTTACAGTTCCCGGACTTTCAGGTATGGATCTTCTGATTCTCCTGTTTGGCGTATGTCTTATGTGGGTTTCAGGACGAATGGCGGGAGACGGGGGCATCCGCGAGAAGCTGTGGAAAAAACCGCCGGCAATCCAGTATGGAGCAGTGTTTTTTCTGTTCCTTCTGATTCTGGTCACAGGCGTATATGGACATGGCTATTATGCCAGTCAGTTTATCTATAATCAGTTTTAGGAGGCAGAACCCATGAAAAAGAAAATTGTTTTTCAGCTTTCTGTCCTTGTGGCATTGTCTTTGGCCGTTCTGGCAGGACTCCAGCGTCTCCTTGTTCCCAAGTATATGGGACTTGTGGTGGAAGGTTCTTTTATTGAAGAATATTATGATGAAACAACGCCGCATGATGTTTTGATTCTGGGAAACTGCGAGGCCTACGAAAATATTTCTCCTGTTGCTTTATGGAAGGAATATGGAATTACAAGCTATATCCGGGGCAGCGCCAATCAGTTGATTGCCCAGTCGTATTATCTTCTGGAAGATAATCTGCGGTATGAGACTCCAAAGGCTGTGATTTTCAGTATTTCTTCCATTCAGCAGTTTGAACAGGAAAATGAAAGCTATAACCGCATGACCCTGGACGGCATGCGCTGGTCCACGTCTAAATGGAACGCCATTATGGAAACCCGGATGGAAGGGGAACATATGATCGAATATGTGTTCCCGGTTTTAAGATTCCATTCCCGGTTTGCTGAGCTTAAGGCTGATGATTTTACATACTATTGGAAGAAAAACAAAGTCTCTCATAATGGATATTATATGAGGGCTGATATTCGGGCGGCTGAAGAATTTCCCCCGGCCAGGCGGAGGGCGGACTACGCCTTTGATTCCCGTGCCATGGAATATCTGGAGAAAATGCGCCTTCTCTGTGAAGAGAAAGGGATCCGGCTGATTCTTATGAAAGCCCCGTCTCTGTACCCTGTCTGGTATGACCAGTGGGAGGAGCAGATCGTCTCCTATGCGGATTCCCACGGTTTATTGTATGTGAACTGTTATGCGGACAGAGAGAAAATCGGTATTGATTATTCCCATGACACCTATGATAAGGGACTCCATATGAATGTGTACGGGGCAGAAAAAATGTCTCTTTACTGGGGAAAAATTTTAAAACAACTTCCCGGAATCAGGGACCACAGGGCGGATCCTGAAATTTCGGTGGCATGGGAGGAAAAAATATGGTATTATGATACCATGAAAGCAGAACAGGAAGCGGAGTTTTCCCAAAAAGGCTACTTAAGCCAGTTTTATCAGGGAGAACCGTAACTGTGAGGAAACAGAACCATTACGAAGAATAACCATCTGCAGGAGGATACCATTATGCAAAAGACAAAACGTATATTGACCATGGCAGTACTGTCCGCAGCTCTTTGCGCTGCGCCGGTGCCAGCTTTCGGCTTTGGCTGGAAAAGTACAAAAACAGAAACCACAGCGGCTGCTGAGGAAGTAAATTATTCCTTTAAAACAGAGAAAGCAGCCATTTCCATCGGGGCTGAGGCTGCGCCGATTCTTAAGGCCCTGGGGGAACCGAAAAAGACCTTCGAGCAGGACAGCTGTGCTTACCAGGGAAAAGATAAAGTTTATTCCTATGAGGGCTTTGATATCTGCACCTGGCTGGTTGACGGGAAAGAATGCGTCAACGCCATTTATCTGATGGATAACACCGTAGCCACACCGGAAGGGGTAAAAATCGGATCCACCAAACAGGATGTGATTAACGCTTACGGAAAAGACTATACAGAGTCCTATGGCGTATGCCGCTATACCGTTGGAAATACAGAGCTTTCCTTCTACTTCACAAATCAGGCGGTGGATTCCATTGAATATCTTCTGGTTGTAACAAAATAGCCGGAGGAATTTCAAATGGTGAAAAGCGTTTTGGAATATCTGGAGGCCTCTGAGGAGAGATTTCCTTTCCGGTGTGCCTATGAGGATATTCAGAATTCTTACACATTTTCCGAGACAGGACAGATGGCCAGGGCCATCGGGAGCCGGATTGGAAGGCTGAAAGCACCGGGAAGGCCTGTGGCTGTGCTGATGGAGAAAAGTATTTCCATGATTGTTGCCTTTCTGGGAGTGCTTTATGGAGGATGCTGTTATTGTCCCATTGATGTAACCATGCCGAAAGAACGGATACGATCTGTTTTTTCTGTATTGGAGCCGGAGGCAGTGATTTTTGAGGAGGGGACAAAACATCTGTCCGGAGAGCTTGATCTGCGCTGCCCGTCTTTTCTGTTTCAGGACCTGATTCAGACGGAAACGGATGAGGAGCTGTTAAAGAAAATCCGGGAGCAGGCCGTGGATACAGATGCCATGTATATCCTGTTTACAAGCGGGTCCACAGGAGTACCGAAGGGCGTTGTGATGAATCACAGAGTCATCATAAACAATATGGAATGGCTGGAACAGGAATTTTCCTTTACGGAAGAAACGGTAATGGGAAATCAGGTGCCTTTACATTTTGATGTGGCAAACCATGATATTTACAGCCCTCTGAAATTTGGCTGCCGGACAGTACTGATTCCCGCAGAATTTTTTTCCATTCCTGCGAAGCTGATTCCGTTTTTGAATGAGCGGCGGGTGACCTGCATCTTCTGGGTGCCCTTTGCCCTGTGTGTCGTAGCGGAATTTGACGCACTAAGCATACAGAAGCCAAAAACTTTGCGGCATGTCTTCTTTGCCGGGGAAGTTATG
>CANRXD010000247.1 GCA_947643685.1 uncultured Clostridium sp.
GATGATTTTTGAAGTCATTTTCATGTTCTCCTTTGCACCGGTTTCCTTTGGGAACAGAATTTACTGTCTGCTGCCGAAAACAGACGATTTCTGTAATATTTTGTATATTATAGTATGCCTGCGGCATACTATGCTCCGCAGGGTGCACACGATTCGCAAAAGGAAATGTCCGTCCTTCGGCCGGACGCGAATCGGCGCAGGTATAATGTCTGGCAACATTATACTATATGTGATTTTGAAATTGCAATAACTTTACGGAAGAAAAATCTGTTGCTAAAACAATAAACAGATGTTTCCATAAATGCAGATACGAAGTATTCCAATAAAAATTAAATGGATTGGATAATATAGATAAAAAAACCACTTCATCCACTTTATCTTCCCTTTTTCGCCATTGTATAGCTTTAATACAGGGTATACCAGCAAAACTCCGGTCTGCACCAAAGCATAAATCCTGTTTACAAAAAAGAACGATACCATTGCATAAATCCCGACATACAGAAGTATTTCTTTCATCTGTGCATTCAGGTTTCCCCTTTTTTTATACATTTCCAGTATTGCAAGTACTGCTATGCAGCTCCAATCCGCAGGAAAAGCACTCCAAATCAATACGAAGATAAGTGTATTTTTTACCCAATTTCTCATGGGTAAATCATTGTCCTGCATCCACATGACCAAAACTGCCACAAAAAGCGGATACATGACACTTGTCTGATTAAAGATTCCTGTACTGAATGGAACCGGATTTATTCCAAAGGCAAAACAATATGCAAAATGGGAAATTGCGGCAAAAATTCCCATTCGCAGCATATACTTTTTTACATTATGAGTGTGATAATATCCTTCACAAACGAAAAACCACATAATCGGAGCTGTCAAACGTCCGATTATATGTAATCCCACTGCTCCCGGTTCGGCCGGGAAGCCGGGATAAATTAAATCGCATACGTGGTCTATGGTCATGGCAATAATGGCGATCAGTTTGATATGATTTGCATTTAACCGTAATTGCAATTTCAAATTTTTCCCTCCTGGCAGTAAACGTTATTGGTGAAAAAGGACACAGAGATACAAATGGACCACAGTATCAATAGGATACCCTCTGCTGTCCGGCGAAAAGGTCAGAGAGCAGAGGGATTTGTGTTGAGAAGTTTGTGTTAAGCTTGTGGTGAAACGGAGAAGACAAGGGCTGAACGGGGAGCCATAGAGACTTTTGAAACGTCCAGTAACAGGGAGGCTTCTTTTGGCCCGGGGATACTGTTTTTCAGATATCGGCCGGCTGTGTCCGCGTCAATTTTCCATTTCAGATAGTAAGGCAGAGAGGGAAGGAAACACTCCTGCTCTTCCCAGAAAACATTGAAGGCGACTAATACAATATCATCTGCATCAACTGCCCTGTTCCGCCCTGCATACATGATGCAGAGTACTTTTGTCTTTTCATTCGGCTCGAAAATCTGAATTTCCGGATAACCGAGGGAACAGAGATTAGAAAACTTCCGTATAACATCGTGTTTTTTACGGAATTGAATGAGATGCTTTACATACTCAAAATGCGGGCGGTTTTTCTGAAGAAATTCCCAGTTAAGCCATGAAATTTCATTATCCTGACAATAGGCATTATTATTTCCGTATTGCGTATTCAAAAATTCATCTCCGGCCAGAAACATGGGCGTTCCGCGGCTCATGAGAAGTGCGGTAAAGGCATTTTTTGCCAGCTTTTTCCTTAAAGCAAGAATTTCTTCATTATCGGTATCACCTTCTGCACCACAGTTCCAGCTTCGGTTGTCATCACTTCCATCCTGGTTTCCCCATCCGTTTGCTTCATTGTGTTTTCGGCTGTAAGAATACATATCCCATAAGGTAAAGCCGTCGTGGCAGTTTAAGAAATTCACTGAGGCATTGTTTCCGCGTACTTCCGGCGGGTACAGATCCCGGGAGCCGGTAATGCGCTGAGCGGCCGTATGCGCCAGTCCAAAATCTCCTTTTAAATAGTCACGCATATCATCCCGGTATTTTCCATTCCATTCTGCCCAGCGGTTCCATGACGGAAAACTGCCGACCTGGTAAAGGCCGCCCGCATCCCAGGCCTCTGCAATCAGCTTTACATGTCCTAAAATCGGGTCAAAGGCGAGCTGCTGTAAAAGGGGAGGGCTGCTCATGGGAGTTCCATCCTGATTCCGTCCAAGAATGCTGGCGAGATCGAAACGGAAGCCGTCGATGTGATAAGCAGTGGTCCAATATCTCAGGCATTCCAGTATCATCTGCTGAACCATGGGATGATTGCAGTTTAAGGTATTTCCGCATCCGCTGAAATTGTAGTAGTGACCGTCCGGCGTGAGCATATAATAGATGTTATTGTCAAAACCTTTAAACGAAAAGAAGGGGCCATATTCATTTCCTTCGGCAGTGTGGTTGAAAACCACATCAAGATAGCATTCGATTCCGTTGGCATTGAGGGCCTTTATCAGGGTTTTCAGTTCATTCCCTTCCCGGTTATATTCCGGCTGGCTGTTGTAGCTGGTGTTTGGCGCAAAGAAACTGACTGTGTTGTAACCCCAGTAGTCCAGAACCTGTTTTCCATCCACCTCCCGGCAGTCCTTCATCTCATCAAATTCAAAAATCGGCATCAGCTCTACGGCGTTCACTCCCAGCTCTTTTAAATAAGGAATTTTTTCCATAATGGCAGCAAAGGTTCCAGGGTAAGATACTCCGGAAGAGCTGTGTTTTGTAAATCCGCGTACATGTAGTTCATAGATGATCAGATCCTCCATAGGGATGAGAGGATGGGTTTCTTTTCCCCAGTCAAAATTGCTCTGTACGACTCTGGCTTTGTAGAAGGAGCCTTCTTTATTTTTCGTTCCCCACACACTCTGTCCGGTAACGGCTTTGGCATAAATATCCAGTAAAATTTTATTTTTATCAAAGAGTATCCCTTTTGATACGTCATGGGGACCATCCAGCCGGTAGGCATATTCAAATTCCTGGATATTAAGTTTGAATACAATCATGGAATATACGTTGCCGATCCGGTAGTGTTCCGGAAATTTCAAAACGGCAAAAGGTGTATACTCCATTCTGTGAAATAGCAGCAGTTCACAGGAGGTGGCCCCGTGGGAATGGATTGTGAAATTGACCCCGCAGGGAATTGTCATGGCCCCATTCAGTTCGTATATTCCGGGACGTACCTCAAAGCCTCCGATTTCATCCATGGGAACCATGTGAATCATGCCTGTGGGGCTGTGGTATCCTAATTCATTCATGCAGTTCCTCCTTTTTTTGAAAATATGCGGATATTTTTTTCTATTATACTCTAAAAGATAAGGGTTTTCAATGAGAGAGTTTCAAAATAGGTGCAGGAGTAACGCCCGGAGTTACTTTTCATACCCACGCTAATCACTTCGCTGATTGGCGTGGGGCCAGTACGGCTACGGAGTCGCAGGGACTGCCACGGCGAAGCTTTATTGTAATTGTTGACATTACAATAAAAAAGAGATAAACTATCGGCAAGAAAGGAAGGTGTAATTCCATGCAGATTTCAAGCAGGTTTACTTTGGCAGTCCATATATTTGCCTGTATAGATGTATTTAAGGAGGACTATAAGGTAACAAGTGATTTCCTGGCAGGCAGCACAAACGTGAATCCGGTGGTCGTCCGCAAAATACTGGGACAGTTAAAGGCGGCAGGGCTTGTGGAGGTGGCCAGGGGATCTGGCGGAGCTTCTATACCGAAGCCTTTAAAGGAGATCTCTTTTCTCGATATCTACAAT
>CANRXD010000248.1 GCA_947643685.1 uncultured Clostridium sp.
GGAGCAATATAAGGAGAACCGCAGGAAGGACAGATTTTGGGCATCCGGATCTCATATCCGCAGTAATGGCACTTAAGAATCCCATCCTTATGATAGGTAAGGCTCACATCGCAGTGGGGGCAGCAAAGCGCTCTTCCGCAGGAACGGCAGGAAACGAAGTTTGCATACCCCCGCCGGTTCATAAAAAGCATGATCTGTTCCTTTTTCTGAAGCCGTTCCTCCATAAACCCGGAAAGCTTCCGGCTGAATATGGAACGGTTCCCCTCCGCCAGTTCTTCCCGCAAATCCACCACATGAACTCCCGCCAGGCGGCTGTCTTTTCTTGCCCTGTTTTTTAAGGACAGCAGCGTATACTTTCCATTAAGGGCCCGGTGGTAACTTTCCATGGACGGAGTGGCGGAACCGAGAATCAGGCTTGCGTGGTTCATGGATGCCCGCATCCCGGCCACCTCCACCGCATGATACCTTGGGGCGGTCTCGCTTTTATAAGCGCCTTCGTGCTCCTCATCAATGATAATCAGGCCCAGTCGCAAAAAGGGGGTAAAAAGAGCCGAACGGGGACCAATCATAATATCAATTTCTCCCCGGGCGGCCCGTTCCAGCTGATCATACCGTTCCCCCGCTGAAAGCCGGGAGTTGATGATGGAAACACGGTTTCCAAACCTGCGGTAAAACCGCATCACCGTCTGGTAGGTCAGAGAAATTTCCGGAATCAGCACAATGGCCTGTCTTCCCTTTTCCAGTACATGGGCAATGAGCTCCATGTAAACCTCTGTTTTCCCGCTTCCGGTAATCCCGTATAGCAAATAAGTTTTTCGTTTTCCGTTATCGTAATCCTTAATGACGGTATCCGCCGCCATATGCTGCTCTTCATTTAAATGCGGTCCCGGCTCCGCCCTCCCATAGTCCTTTACCGGATCTCTGCTTTTTGTCTCCGTCCGGACTTCCAGGATTCCCTTTTCCTCCAGCGGTTTTAACATGGCCCCTGTGATTCCAAGCTTTTCCGCTGTCAGCCGAAAAGGCAGAACTCTGTTTTCCAAAAGAGCCTTATAAAGCCGGATTCTGGCCTTATGTTTCTTCCTCTCCGCCTCAGAGAGAAGTTCCTTAAGCTCTCCGTCTGTTTTTAAGGAAACAATGGTTTTTTCTTCCCTGGGCGCTACCTCTTTCTTCACCGGCAGCACTGTTTTTAACGCTTGGTTCATGGTACATCCGTATCGTTCCTTCATCCACCAGGCCAGGCAGATCATCTGCTCCTGAATGGAGACAGCGCCGGGAATCAGTTCCTTAATCTCCTTTATTTTTTCCACGTCGAAAGAGGGCTCCAGAGTCAGAGAAACCACATATCCCGTCCTGACGGTATCTCTTTTTCCAAAGGGAACCGCCACACGGCAGCCTACCTTAACAGCGTCCTCCAAAGGAGCCGGGATCCGGTACTGGAACACCCGGTCCACATTTTTTGTGGAAATATCTATGATGACATCTGCATATTTTTGTCCCAATACCGTCCTCCTTTCCCCACCTTAAATATCGTCCTGTTTCACCCCTGCCCGCGCAAGGTATCTTTTCGCCACGGCAAAAAGTCCTATGGAATTGGAGCCCTTAAAAAGGACACAGTCCCCGTCCTTAAGCTCCCCGTCCAGATAGGACACCATCTCATCTTTATCCGCAAATTCCTTTACGGGAATCCGGGACGTTTCACGGATCCCCTCTGCCAGAGCATGGCAGGCCTCTCCCAGAGTCACCACCAGATCAGGGCCGCTTCGGGCCGCATACTGTCCTACTTCTTTATGGTAAGAAAGCGTCTGCTCTCCAAGCTCCTTCATGTCCGCAAACACTGCCACATGGCGGCTTTCTGGCTGTAACGTCTTAAATACGTCAAGAGCAGCTTTCATGGAAGCAGGGCTGGCATTATAGGAGTCATCCAGAATGGTCATTCTTTCTCCTCTGTATACCTGCTGGCGGTTTTTGAAGCCTGTAAAAGTAAAGAGCCCCCTGGCGGCCTCCTCCATGGTCATCCCGCACCGGACGCAGACAGCCACCGCCGCCATGGCATTTAACACATTATGCTGTCCCATAACATTCAGCTGAATTTTCTGACGATTGTTTTTGTAAACTGCCGTAAATTCCGCCTTTCCGTCACGGAGCACAATATCCTCCGCCCGAAAATCGCAGTTTTTTCCTGTCCCGTAATAGATGGTTTCGATGCCGTCCCTGCCCTTTGTGGCAGAAAGCATATCATCGTCTCCATTTAAAATCAGAACGCCTCCGTCCTTTAAGCCGTCCTGAATCGTCATTTTCTCCCGGTAAATGTTTTCTCTGGAGCCAAGCTGCTCAATGTGAGTAATGCCAATATTAGTAATCACCGCCATATCAATTTTTGCGATTTTCGCTATGACGGTCAGCTCTCCCGGCTCGCTCATGCCAAGCTCAATGACACCCACCTGGTCCTCTTTCGATATTTCAGAGATCGTAATGGGAACGCCTACCTGGCTGTTTTTGTTTCCCGGCGTTTTATACACCCGGTATCTGGCCGCCAACGCCGCGGCAATCATCTCCCTGGTGGTGGTTTTTCCAACGCTTCCGGTGATACCGATTAACGGCAGGGACAGCCTGGCCCTCAGATATCGTCCGATATCCTGAAGAGCCTCTTTTGTATCTCCCACCTGGATAAAAGCTGTATTTCCCTTTTCCTGCTCCGTCAGACCCCATTCTTCCTTTCTGCCGGTGAGCACCGCTTTGGCGCCCAGACGGACCACCTGGGGGATAAAAGTATGTCCGTCCACCTTCTCTCCAATGATAGGCACAAACAGATCGCCTGGTTCCACAGTTCTGGAGTCCAGTCTGATTTTATGGATGTTTTCTTCCTTCGACCCCCAAAGAAGAGTCCCCCCGGTGGCCTTCACCAGATCCCCCACAGTCACATGTTCCATCTATTCCATCTCCTTCACTGCTTCTTCCACTACTTCCCGGTCCAGGAAATGATGTCTCACTCCTTCTATCTCCTGGTAGTCCTCATGGCCTTTTCCTATAATGGCGATCATATCGCCCTCTGCGGCATTGTGGATGGCATGAAAAATCGCTTCCCTGCGGTCCGGAATCACAATGTAATTCCCGTCTGTCCTTGCAAGTCCCTCTTCGATGTCCTTCATAATGTCCTCATTTTTTTCAAATCTCGGGTTATCAGCCGTAATGATGCAAAGATCCGCCATCTTTCCGCCGATTTCGCCCATGGAATATCTCCTGTCTTTTGCACGGTTTCCGCCGCAGCCGAAGACGCACACCAGCCTTTTGGGCTTATAATCCCTCAGGGTTTTCAGAAGACTCTCCATGCTCACCGCATTGTGGGCATAGTCCACGATCACACTGCATTTTTTTGATACATAGGCAATCTCCATGCGGCCGTCTACCCGGACGTTTTCCAGCGCATTCAAAAAAGCCTCTTCCGGAATTTTATCCCTTTCCAGAGCCAGACTGCACACGGAAAGAGCCGCCAGGGCATTGTCCGCGTTAAATTTTCCGGGCATTCCCACACGGACTCTTCCGTTCACCTTTCCATGGAGGTGAAACCCATGGATGTCAAATTCAATTCCCACAAATTCATGGTTATTGGCATAGTGGATGGCGTCGCCCGTAAAATCGGCCTCTGTCTCCAGGCCGTAGGTATAAAGTCTGCAGGAGGCGTCCCTCACCACCTCCTCGTAATGGTCGGTCAGACGGTTCACCACACCTGTTTTGCAGACCGTAAGAAG
>CANRXD010000249.1 GCA_947643685.1 uncultured Clostridium sp.
GTACTGCCGTACGGCTGATATGATTCCTATGGTAATTCCGATTACAATGGACCAGAGGGTACTTAAGAGGGCAAGTTTAAAGGTGGTGGGGAAACGCTTAAAAATCTCCTCCGCAACCGGCTGTTTGGTGGTATAGGAAATGCCCAGGTCACCGCGGAGGGCATCCTTTACATAGTTGACATACTGAATTACAAAGGGCTCATTCAGTCCATGTTCTTCACGAAACGCTTCTTTATCTTCTTCTGTTGCCATATCTCCCAGAATATAGTCCTCGGCATTACCGGGAGAAAAATACATCATACTGAAAACCAGCAGCACAACGCCAAGCAATACGGGAAACAGCATCAGAATACGTTTTCCGATGTATTTAATCATGCAAACACTCCTTCATTTTCAATGGCCTTCATCAAAAAGCGGCGTGCAGCCAGGAACACAGATTTCATGCCCTGGCTGCACGGCTGTTTGGTGAGAGTTAGTGCAAGGTTTATTCTTCTATGTACCATTCAGCAATATTGGATCTGTTATATTGTGCATTGAACTCAAATCCCTGCAAGGTATCTCTCATACCGAATACGGAATCCGTCTCTGCAAACGGCATGGAGAACTTAAGGTCATAAAGGTAATCCTGGATTTCTTCCAGTAAAGCTGCACGCTCGTTGGTATCATAGAGCTGCTTTAACTGCTGTAACATTTCTTCCAGATGTTCGTCGTTGGGAGCCAGACGGGAACCAAATGCCTTCTCATAGATGATCAGGATATTGGAAATTTCATCGGCGGTTGCCACACGGATAGATGCCTCCCACGGTCCCTGGGCTTCACGGGTTGCCAGAGCGCTCTGTTCAATGTTTACGGTTACGCCGATGGCTGCCCAGTAGCTCTGGATAATTTCAGCCATTCTCTGGTATACGGTGCCCGGTAAAATGTGAAGCTCGAAAGATAAATTAGAAACGCCTGCTTCTGCCAGAAGTTCTTTTGCCTTTTCCGGATTGTATTCCCAGATACCTTCCGATTTGAAGCCTTCTGCGATATTGGGATATACGCCGTCCAGAGTTGTTGCCTCGCCATCAAAAGAAGCGTCGGTCAGATTCTTAAAGTCAATGGCATAAGCCAGAGCGTGACGGACACGCTTATCCGCAAATTTTTCGTTATCCATAGCCAGACAGATCAGATAGTAGGAGAAGGATGGTCCGCGCTCTGCATGATAACCGTCAATCTCATCCACACGGGCTGCGTCAGCGCCATCTATGTAGTAGGCCAGATCTGCTTCGCCGGTTTCAAGGGCGATAATACGGTTGGCTTCCTCAGCAATAAAGTTAATGCGGACATTGGGAGTCTTAGCTGGCTCGCCCCAGTATTTCTCGTTACGTGTTAAAAGCATGCTGGAACCAGAAACCCACTCGCTTAAAACATATGCGCCTGTACCCACAGGATTTCTTGCATAATTTTCTTCGCCCATCTCTTCCATTGTTTCTTTGTCGCCGATCCAGGTGCGGCCGCCTGCCAGAACATATAAAGCCGGAGCATAGGGCTGATACATGGAAATTACAACTGTATAATCATCTTCTGCAACAGAAGTATCCGGATCATACCAGCTCATGGTGGAGATTGCCGTGGAGTCATTCTTCGTACGGGCCAGAGAATAAAGAACATCCTCTGCGGTGAACGGACTGCCATTGCTGAATACGACATCCTCACGCAGTTTAAAACGGATATGGGTGTCGTCGACCTGTTCCCACTCGGTTGCCAGGCGCGGCTCAATAGTACCATCTTCATTGTAAAGAACCAGACCATCATATACCTGATTCATAACGATGTTGTTGGAAACACCGTTTCCGCGGCAGGGATCCATGGTATCCGGCTCTGTCTGTGCTGCCAAAGTCAGGGTATCCTTAACAGATTTGGCTTCCGCAGAGGAACCGCCGGAATTACCCGCAGCAGTAGTTTCTCCTCCGGCAGTGGTTTCACCGGCTGCTGCGGTTGTTGCTGCTGTTGTGGGGGAGTTTCCACCGCCGCATCCGGCGAGAGTGGAAATCACCATGGCACTGGCCAGAAAAAGAGATACAATACGAGTTTTTTTCACTTTACTACCTCCTGTAAAAAATATTTCTATAAAATGTGGACAACTCTTCCAAAATTCCAGGCCGCTGTCCCATCATTTTCCATATTATCCAGGCTTAAGTCTGATTAATAACAAAAAAATCGTTTTTTATCTGTTCCTAATTTAAAATTTTAAATTTAAAATTTATTAAATTATAATGCATATTTAATATCTTGTCAACAAAAAAATCCAGAATCTTTTTACAGATTCCAGACTTTTAATATCTTTTTCGTTTATATATCTTTTCAATCTAAATATTCTGCCTTTTGGAAACTGCAGGAACAAATCTGCATAGAAAAAAACACAGGCGGTCATCTCCTGCCGCCTGTGCTTCCTCTTTTGTGTTTTACATCCCTTCCAGATCTTCCAGTTCCCTGCCGATGAGAATTCTCGTATTTGTGTCTATGGACTGAATTAACATTCTCACATAGGTCTGGGACAACTGGACCCCGCAAAGGGTTCTGTCATTGGTATCGGCCTGCTGGCAGTTCACTACCAGAGCCGGATAGGCTTCGCCCTCTGTTTCAGGCTTTATAATCATTCCATAATTGGAAAAAGCCTTCATATCTTCAAGTTTTACGCTGCTTTCCACCCGGGGACCGCTTCGTCCCACAGTGTAGATACTTCCAAATCCACTCTCTTCCGGATCGGTAATCCAGTAGTCTTTACCGGTAAGATGATGGTAGGGGACCAGACTTCCCGGATTATCCTCCATTCCAAAAGCGCTTTCCAGACGATATGCACCATAAATAGCTTTATCCTCTCCCGCACCGCCGGAAATAAAGCAGTTGATGGAAAAAACTTCACGCCATTCCTCGTCTGCCCCCTTGGAAAAATAGGTAAGCCTGGAGTTTCCGACTACCTGATTTCTCGGAATTCTGGTTTTGGGAACCTCGGCATTTTGCGTGGGAATCTCCTCTGCTGCACCGTTTTCCAGGTTGTTAAGCACCAATACCAGACTGCTTGCATCCTGAGCAATGCCCATCTCTTCAATCCATTTGCCTTTATCCTGCCGGGTCTTCCAGGTTAAGTCCACCTGAACCTCATCGTTTCCGGCCGCATCCGGCTCCAGAGTAATCGTGTCAACGGCAGTTTCTTTTGAGGCAGCGATGGAAGTCAGATCCATGAAGCCTGCAAACATAAAGATTGACAATGCCGCAAGTGCTCTATAAAAATGCTTTTGCATAGAAAAAATTCCCCTTTCATGTCCACCTGATGTAATGTAAGGAGAGTATACCACACCTGGCAGGAATTGTCACTGGAAAATCCTGCATTGGCGGATTTTTGCCACATTTACAGGTTTCGGTTCACGGGAGCATCATTTCTTTATTTATTTCGCAACGATATTTACAATCTTCTTCGGAACATAGATTTCCTTTACAATGGTACCTGTGATTTTACTCTTTACCGCCTCTTTTCCCGCGGCGATGGCATCCTCTTTGGAGATATCGGCGGGAACAGTGATCACGCCTTTTGTCTTACCGTTTATCTGTACGGCAATCTCAATCTCATCATCTTTCATGGCCTCCGTATCACACTCCGGCCAGGATGCATGGAACACGCTGTCGGTGCCGCCAAGCTCTCTCCACAGCTCCTCACCAAGATGGGGAGCAAAGGGAGCCAGAAGAATAACAAAG
>CANRXD010000250.1 GCA_947643685.1 uncultured Clostridium sp.
CGATGAGAGAACTCAGGGAATTCATAGATCGCCTGCTGGACGAGGAGGAAAATTACAGTCCATCATGTGTTGTATGGGGAAATGGACATCATGAGCATCACGGACATGGCGGCGGACATGAAGCGGCAGAATAAATGGCGCTTCCTGCCGCCGCCAGTGGTTTAGAAGTTCTTTTACCGGCACAGCCGGCCAAGATCTTCATAAAAAGCAGGATAGGAGATATTGACGCAGTCGGCATCAAGAATTTCTGTTTCTCCTTCCGCAGCCAGGGCAGCAACGGCAAAGGTCATGGCGATCCGGTGGTCCTTATGGCTGTCTATCACAGTGCCGTGGAGAGGTCTTCCGCCCCGGATAATCATGCCGTCTTCGGTTTCCGTCACATCCGCTCCCATGGCCTTAAGGTTCTCTGCCATAATGGCGATGCGGTTGGATTCCTTTACTTTAAGCTCGGAGGCATCTTTAATGACTGTGGTCCCTTCTGCAAAGCAGGCCATCAGGGCCACGGTGGGAAGCTCATCAATCATGGCCGGAATGACTGCCCCCTCAATGACTGTCCCCTTAAGGGCGGAAGACCGTACCAGCAGATCGGCAGTAGGTTCCGATAAGTCCCGGGTTTCGTTTAACAGAGTGATATTGGCCCCCATGTTTTTGCAGACCGTAAGGAGTCCGGCTCTGGTGGGATTGATTCCCACGTTTTTTATGAGAATTTCTGAATTGGGAAGAAAGAGCCCTGCGGCCACAAAATATACGGCAGAAGAGATATCTCCGGGAACCTGAATTTTATTGCCGTAAAGCTCCGTGGCCGGGGAGATGATGGCAGTGGTATTTTCCGTGCGGATATCAGCGCCGAAAAACCGAAGCATCAATTCCGTGTGGTTTCTGGAGAGCTGGGGCTCTGTGACCCGCGTTTCTCCGTCTGCATATAGTCCGGCCAGCAGAATGGCTGATTTTACCTGAGCAGAGGCCACTTTTGAGGTATAGTGGATACCGGCAAGGGGCTTTCCGCATATTTTTAAGGGAGCGCAGTTGTTTTTGCGGATGCTTTCAATTTGTGCTCCCATCATGGACAGGGGCTCAATGATACGGCCCATGGGCCGCTTCTGGATAGATTCGTCTCCGGTTAAGGTTACATCGAAGTTCTGAGGGGCCAGGATGCCGGAGATCAGTCTGGTGGTGGTTCCGCTGTTTTCGCAGTCTAAGATGCAGTCCGGCGCCTTAAGGCCCCGGAGGCCTTTTCCGTGGACGGTAATTGCTGTATCGCCGGTTTCAATCTCGATTCCCATATGGCGGAAACAGGAGATGGTGGACAGGCAGTCGGCTCCCTTCAGAAAATTATGGATTTCTGTGGTGCCTTTTGCGATGGAGCCGAACATGACGCTTCTGTGAGAGATGGATTTATCACCGGGGACCGTCACTTCCCCGCGTAAATGGCTGACAGGCTGTAATTTCATGATTCCTCCTGGATATCCTGTGAAAACAGGTCTTTTCATTTATTTTGAAAGAGTATAGTTGTGCTTTTTTAACACGTCGGCTGCCGTTTTTCTGGAATTTTCATCATAAAAGCAGACGCGGAGAGTGCCTTCCCCGTATTCTCTGCTGTGATTTAAGCCGATATCCTTGATTCCTATGCCCTTGGCTGCCAGTATGGCAGAAAGAATGGAGATGGAGCCCGGCTCGTCCACAATATCCACAGAGAAGGAATACTCCGGAATCATGGGGCCACGGCTCTGACTGGAGAAGGTGCTGCGATAGGCGCCGGATTCTTCAAAAAGACGGTGGATCGCTGTATTGTCATGGTTCTCCAGATCCGAATAAACCTGCTCCAGGGATTCGATATATTTGCGGAGAAGGACTTTTATGTTTTCCCTGTTGGTCATGCAGATCTGCTCCCACATCACAGGGGAGGAGGAGGCAATTCTTGTGATATCCTTAAAGCCTCCGGCCGCGAGCTGGCGCATGATTTCTTCTTTATTATCGTTATCCCGGACCAGATTCACAAGACTGGAGGCAACCAGGTGGGGGAGATGGCTGATGGCGGCCACGGAATAGTCGTGCTCCGTATAATCAAGGACCATGGGAATAGCGCCGATAGCCAGGGCAATCCGGCGTATTCTTTCAATTTGGAGCGGAGAGGTTTTTGCCGTGGGAGTAATAATATAGTAGGCCTTTTCCAGAAGATGGTCCGTGGAATTTTCATATCCTGTATTTTCAGAGCCGGCCATGGGATGCCCGCCTACAAAAACCTCTTCCATGTCCATTTCTGTGACTGTTTTATGGATATTGGTTTTTGTGCTTCCCACATCGGTTAAGATTGCTCCCGGCTTTAACAGGGGGCGGATTTTCTGTAAATAGGATGCATTATATTCCACAGGGGTACAGAGGAAAATGATATCACATCGGGAAAGGGATTCATCGATCCCGTTCAGAATAACATCTACAATTCCGTCTTCCTTTGCCTTTTCCAGTGTGGACCGCGTCCTCATATAGGCCATAATGGTTACATTGGTATCTGCACGCTTTAATCCTCTGGCGATGGAGCCGCCGATGAGCCCCAGACCGATAAAGCCGATGACTTGTTCCTTCATAAACGATTCCTCCTGAGGATAAATTTTAAAACAGCCCCGGAGGATTGTCAACACATTAAAGCAATAAAACATTTCCGACAAGAAGTTACTGTTCAATTTGTATATTTTGCTTGTAATATTCTAAACTTTTTGGTAGAATATCATCATAAGGGCTTCTCCATGGGAGCTGACGACTAAATCTTGTACGGGAGGAATATATATGGACGTTTATGGAACCAAACAAATCCGCAATGTTGTGCTCTTGGGTCATGGTGGCGCAGGAAAATCAACCGTAGCCGAAGCGCTGGCCTATCTGACCGGAGTTACAAAGAGAATGGGAAAGATTGCTGACGGAAATACCATCAGCGATTATGATAAAGAAGAGATAAAGAGACAGTTTTCCATTTCCACCACAATGGTTCCTATCGAGTACCAGGGCGCAGAAGGAAAGATTAAAATCAATCTTCTGGATACGCCCGGTTATTTTGACTTTGTGGGCGAGGTTGAGGAGGCCGTAAGCGTTGCCGATGCCGCCATTATTGTGGTAAACTGTAAGGCCGGAATTGAAGTTGGTACAGAAAAGGCATGGGATCTGTGTGAGGAATATAAGCTTCCCAGAATTATCTTCGTAACCAATATGGATGATGATCATGCATCTTTCCGTGAACTGATTTTAAAGCTGGAGAAAAGATTCGGAAGAAAGATTGCTCCGTTCCAGGTGCCGATCCGTGAAAATGAAAAATTCGTTGGTTTCGTAAACGCCGTTAAGATGCAGGGCAGACGGTTCACCAATCTGTCTGACTATGAGGAGTGTGAAGTTCCGGAGTACACAAAGAAAAATCTGGGAATCATCCGCGATGCTTTGATGGAGGCCGTTGCTGAGACAAGCGAAGAATATATGGAGCGTTATTTCTCCGGCGAAGAATTTACCCAGGATGAGATATACACAGCCGTTCAGACTCATGTATGCGAGGGCAATATCGTTCCCGTTATGATGGGTTCCGGCATCAACTGTCAGGGCTTCAATGCGCTCTTAAACGCCATTGACCGCTACTTCCCCTCACCGGACAGGGCCGGAGAGTGTATTGGTGTGGACGTATCCAACGGTGAACGTTTCACAGCGAAATACAATGACGATGTTTCTTTATCCGCCCGGGTTTT
>CANRXD010000251.1 GCA_947643685.1 uncultured Clostridium sp.
GGAGAGATTCCGGAACCGGAAATTACAGTGGACGTAAAGGGAGGCTCCATAGAGGATATCCAGTACAGGACGGATTATGATAAATGGGAACCCGGAAAAAAGGTCAGGATAGAAATTACAGTACAGGCGGATGAGGGGAAATACTTTCCCGTATCCCTTAATCGTTCCCAGTGCAGGGTGACGGGAGCAGATTTTGTTTCAGCCCGTGCCCTGGAAAATCAGAGGCTGCAGATAAAGGTGGATTATAAGCCGGTTACGGTACTGGGAGAGACGGAGCGGGCCGGATGGTTTACAAACTCCAAAAAGCGGGCCACATGGAAATCTGTGAAGTATGCGCCAGGGTACTCTCTGGTGCTTTATGGAGACGATAAAGTTGTAAAACGTATGAACGTAGAAACCAACAGCGCAGATCTTTCGGACTTTATGAAGGATATGGACAAAACATATTATTATGAGGTCAAGGCTGTTCCGGTCACTTCGGAGGAAAAAAAATATTTAAAGGAAGGGCAGTTCGTAACCTCCACATCCCAGGAATTCGACTGGGAGGATCTTGAGGAGGAGGAAGAAAAAAAGCAGACCCCCGGGGACGGCGGAGAAATCCGCGGGGATTCCTACATTATGCCTGACGGAAGCCGTGCGAAAGATACCTGGAAAAAGATTTCGGGGAAGTGGTATTACTTTGACCGGGATGGAATCCGGGTTAAGGGCTGGTTCCAGACCGGAGGCAGGTGGTACTATATGGACCAGAGCGGTGTCATGTGTACAGGCTGGATTTCGCCGGATGGACATTCCTGGTATTTCCTGGATGGAAATGGAGAGATGCAGACAGGCTGGGTGGAGCCAACCCCCGGTTCCTGGTATTATTTAAGAGAGGACGGCCTGATGCAGACAGGCTGGGTGCAGCCATCTTCTGGTTCCTGGTATTATTTGAGGGAGGATGGTCTGATGCAGAAGGGTTGGCTGTGGGACGGAAAACACTGGTATTATTTCAGAGATGACGGACTCATGGCTGTTAATATGGTTGTAGACGGATGGCAGATAGGAGCGGACGGCATCGCTTATTGGTTCTGACTCTTTTCGCAGAAAAATGAGTGGTTTTGGACTCCCGATATCATATCTTAAATTTCTTGCGTGTAGTTGGAAAGTGTGCTACAATCTTGGAAAAGTTTTACTGTGGTACAGGGGCAAAGAGAGAAAGGAAACGGAATGGAATTGTTATATGGAAGTACCCGGGGCGGGGAGTGTAAGGTGACGGCCTCCCGGGCAATTTTGAAGGGACTGGCCTCCGACGGCGGCCTGTTTGTCCCGGAGCGGATACCGGCTCTTGATGTGACAATAGAGGAACTGGCAAAGATGACGTATCAGGATACCGCTTTTGCTGTGATGAAGCAGTTTCTCACAGACTTCACAGAGACGGAGTTAAAGGACTGCATTACCCGTGCCTATGATGACAAATTTGATACAAAAGAAATTGCTCCCATAAAAAAGGTGGCTGGAGTGTATTTCCTGGAGCTGTTCCATGGAAAGACCATTGCGTTTAAGGACATGGCGCTGTCGATTCTTCCGTATTTTATGATTACAGCTGCAAAGAAAAATCATGTGGATAATGAAATTGTGATTCTGACAGCTACATCCGGTGATACGGGAAAGGCTGCCATGGCCGGATTTGCAGATGTCCCCGGCACCAGAATTGTGGTATTCTATCCGAAAGACGGCGTGAGCCGGGTGCAGGAGCTGCAGATGCTGACTCAAAAAGGTGCCAATACTTCAGTGGTGGGAATCTGTGGAAACTTTGATGATGCCCAAAACGGAGTTAAAAAGATTTTCGGAGACAAAGAATTTGAAAAAGAACTGGATGAGATGGGATTCCAGTTATCCTCAGCCAATTCCATCAATATCGGCCGTCTGGTCCCTCAGATCGTATATTATGTGTATGCATATGCGAAACTCTATGGGGCAGGAGAAATCAGGAAAGGGGAAACGGTCAATGTAGTGGTTCCCACAGGAAACTTTGGAAATATCCTGGCTGCATATTTTGCAAAGCAGATGGGAATTCCTTTTGGGAGGCTGATTTGTGCTTCCAATGACAATAAGGTACTGTATGACTTTTTCCATACAGGAGAATATAACAGAAACCGTGAATTCATTCTGACCACATCCCCGTCCATGGACATTCTTGTTTCCAGCAATCTGGAGAGGCTTCTGTATTTAAGTTGTGGGCGTGATGCAGTGAAAACAAGAGCCCTGATGGACGGCCTTTCCAAAGAGGGCAGATATGAAATCACTTCTGAAATGAAGATGTTTATGGCGGACTTCCGGGCCGGGTATGCCGGGATGGAAACAAATGCCGCTGAGATTAAAAAGATATATGAAGAGTCCGGATACCTCGTGGATCCCCATACGGGTGTGGCCGCCGCCGTATATGAAAAATATAAAGACGAAACCGGAGATGGAACGAAGACCATCCTCGCCTCCACGGCAAGCCCCTATAAGTTTTCCAGAACCGTCATGGAGGCAGTTACAGGGGCAGATGAGAACTCAGATGAATTCGAGCTGATCGAAGAGATGGAAAAACTGTCGGGGGTAAAGATTCCATCTGCCATTGAGGAGATACGGAATGCCCGGATTCTTCACAACCTCCAGTGCCGGCCGGAAGAAATGAAGGAAACTGTGAAATCAACCTTTTCAAAACCGGAGAAATAAGGTATAATTAAGGAACAAGAGAAGTAAGGTTTGCAGTTCCTGTTCCTTTAAGGGCTCAGGGAACAAATGCAAAAATAAGAGGCAAATGGAGGTCCAAAATTATGTTAGTAACAGCAAAGGAAATGCTTGAAAAAGCAAGAGAAGGAAAGTATGCAGTAGGTCACTTCAATATTAACAACCTGGAATGGACAAAAGCAATTCTTCAGACAGCGGAGGAGTTAAGATCACCGGTAATTCTTGGTGTATCCGAGGGCGCAGGAAAATACATGGCTGGTTATAAGACAGTTGTAGGTATGGTAAACGGAATGCTGGAGGAATTAAACATTACAGTTCCGGTTGCCCTGCATCTGGATCATGGCAGTTATGAGGGCTGTTTAAAGTGCATTGAGGCTGGATTCTCCTCCATCATGTTCGATGGTTCCCATTATCCGATTGAGGAGAATGTGGAAAAGACGAAAGAATTAATTAAAATCTGTCGTGAGAAGGGGATGTCCCTGGAGGCAGAGGTAGGCGCTATCGGCGGTGAGGAAGACGGCGTTATAGGTATGGGTGAATGCGCGGATCCCGATGAGTGCAAGATGATTGCTGACCTTGGCGTTGATATGCTGGCAGCAGGTATCGGCAATATCCATGGAAAGTATCCGGCAAACTGGAAAGGCTTAAGCTTTGAGACCCTGGCGGCTGTTAAGGAAAAGGTAGGTAATATGCCTCTGGTTCTTCATGGCGGTACCGGTATCCCGGAGGATATGATCAAGAAAGCAATTTCCCTTGGTGTTGCAAAGATTAATGTAAATACAGAGTGCCAGCTTTCTTTCGCAGATGCAACAAGAAAGTATATTGAAGCCGGAAAGGATCTGGAAGGAAAAGGATTTGATCCGAGAAAACTCCTTGCTCCGGGTGCGGCTGCAATTAAAGAAACTGTAAAAGCCAAGATGGAGCTGTTCGGTTCCGTAGGAAAGGCGTAACAATAAAAGTAAGAACTGAGTCCCGTGCCTTTTGTCCGCAGTAT
>CANRXD010000252.1 GCA_947643685.1 uncultured Clostridium sp.
ATCTCCACCAGTTCGTCCCGGACCATGATTCCGTCCACAATGTTGCTTTCGCCGATGAAGTCGGCCACAAAGGCATTTTCAGGTTCATTGTAAATCTGTTCCGGGGTTCCCATCTGCTGGATATAGCCTTGGTTCATGACCACGATGGTGTCAGACATGGTTAAGGCCTCCTCCTGATCGTGGGTGACATAAATAAAGGTGATTCCAAGCTCATTTTTCAGGCGGATTAACTCATACTGCATATCCTGGCGGAGCTTTAAGTCCAGGGCGCCCAAAGGCTCGTCCAGAAGTAAAAGCTTTGGTTCATTTACAATAGCCCTTGCGATGGCGATACGCTGCTGCTGACCACCGCTTAAGGAATCTACGCTGCGGTTTTCAAAGCCGTCCAGATTTACAAGCTTTAAGGCATATTTGATCTTATCCTGAATATAACCTCTGGATTTTCCCTTGATTTTGAGGCCGAAAGCAATGTTATCTGCGATGCTCATGTGGGTGAACAGGGCATATTTCTGGAATACGGTGTTGAGCTGTCTTTTATTTGGAGGCATTTTCGTGATATCTTCTCCGCCAAATATCACCTTTCCCTGGTCGGGGCCTGTAAATCCGCCGATAATACGGAGGGTAGTGGTTTTCCCGCATCCGCTGGGCCCAAGCAGTGTCACGAAAGAGTTCTCTTTCACGGAGAGGTTGAGATCGTCAAGAATAATATCCCCGTCAAAGCTTTTTGATATATGAACCAAATCAATTAAGGGCTGAGTCATGGCATTGTCCTCCTGTACTTTCATGCTTTTACAATTCATTGGCAGAATTACCCGGTGGAAAACTCTCCGGGGACGTTTTACCGTCAACATATATTTACTCATGGTTTTCCCGGTCTGTCAATAGATTTCTGCCATATTTTTTCTGTAAATTCTAGTTAACAAATAGAACAGAATATGTTAAAATGAACGATAATGAAAAAAGACATAACAGTTCAGATAATTTCTGAATGTTTAAAAGACAAGGGGGAGGAAAACAATGACAGGAAAATATATGGCATATGTAGGTTCCTATTCCTATACGGGAAAGGCAAAAGGAATTACAGTTTATGATGTGGATGTGGAACAGGGAAAGTTCATCTACCGCTGTGAGGTAGAAGTGGACAACTCCTCCTATATAAAAGCCTCTAATAATAAAAGGATACTGTACTCCATTGCAGACGAAGGGGTGGTAGCCTTTAAGATTCTTCAAAACGGAAGCCTGTCCCGTTTGAACAGCGCCAATATTAAAGGGATGCGGGGATGCCAGCTTTCCACCAGTCCCATGGATGATTACATATTTGTATCCGGATATCATGATGGTAAGGTTACGGTACTGAAATTAAATAAGGACGGTTCTGTGGGGCGAATCACTGACGGTGTGTTTCATAAGGGCCTGGGAAGCGTGGCAGAACGTAATTTCAGACCTCATGTAAGCTGCAGCCGCCTGACACCGGACGGAAAATTTCTGATGGTGGCAGATTTGGGGATCGACCAGATCAAGGTGTACCGTTTTGACAAGAAAAACGGAAAAATTACCCAGGTAGACGCGATCCGCAGTGAGCTGGAATCAGCCCCCAGACATTTTATATTCAGCAGTGACGGAAAATTTTTCTATGTGATGCATGAATTGAAAAATGTAATTGACGTATACTCCTATGAAACGGGAGAGAGGACTCCGCGGGTGGAAAAGGTTCAGACGATTTCGACCACAGGCACGGAGCCAAATCAGCAGACGGCTGCCTGTGCGATTCGGTTTTCCCCGGACGAGAAATATTTATTCTGCTCCAACGCCGGGGATAACTCTGTATCCATGTACGACAGGGACGAGGAGACGGGTATGCTGACCCTGATATTCTGCCTTCCCATCAGCGGTGAATATCCCAAAGATATCGCCATCTTCCCGGACGGACAGCATATTGCCTCTATCAATCACGGCGGCAGTATTTCTTTCTTCAGGGTGGACTATGAAAAAGGGCTTCTGGTAATGAGCGGACGGAGCATTGAAATCAATGAGCCAAACTGCTGTGAAATCGTAAAGATAGGAGAATAAGACGCATGGCAGCAGGGTCTACCATTGGAACAATTTTTAAAGTGACGACCTGGGGGGAGTCCCACGGGAAGGCCATCGGCGTTGTTGTGGATGGCTGCCCTGCGGGGCTGTCTCTTTGTGAAGCAGATGTTCAGAAACTGCTGGATCGGAGAAAGCCGGGGCAGAGCAGATTTACGACCCGGAGAAATGAGGGCGACGAGGTGGAGATTCTTTCCGGCATTTTCGAAGGGAAAACCACGGGAACTCCTGTTTCCATGATTGTGTGGAACAGGGACCAGAGATCAAAAGATTATTCGGTGATTGCCGGATGTTACCGCCCGGGGCATGCGGATTTTACCTTTGATGAGAAATACGGCTTCCGGGATTATCGGGGCGGCGGCCGTTCCTCCGCCAGAGAGACCATCGGACGGGTGGCGGCAGGGGCCATAGCAGAAAAAATTCTGGAACAGCTTGGGATTTCAGTGACGGCATATACAAAATCCATTGGTCCGGTGGAAATTGATGAAAGCCGGTTTGACCTTCAGGAGGCAAAAAGCAATGCGCTCTGCATGCCGGACGCGAAAGCGGCCAAAGAAGCCGCAGAGTATCTGGAAAAAAGAATGGCAGAATGCGATTCTTCCGGAGGCGTGGTGGAATGTGTGATTTCTCACCTTCCCACGGCCCTGGGCGAGCCGGTGTTTGATAAGCTGGATGCCAATCTGGCCAAAGCTATGCTTTCCATCGGCGCAGTGAAGGGATTTGAAATCGGAGACGGCTTTTCTGCCGCAAAATCCTGTGGCTCCCTGAATAACGATGCTTTCCGTATGGACGGGGCGGGAATAAAAAAAGTGACCAACCATTCCGGCGGAGTTCTCGGAGGAATCAGCGACGGAAGCGATGTGGTGTTCCGGGCCGCCTTTAAGCCGACGCCCTCCATCGCAAAGAGCCAGGAAACCGTAAGTAAGAACAGGGAAAATATGGAGCTTGTCATCAGGGGGCGCCATGATCCTGTGGTAGTACCCAGGGCTGTGGTGGTTGTGGAGGCCATGGCAGCTATCACCATTATGGATATGCTTTTGTTATCCATGACATCCAGAATGGACTGGATTCAGGAATTTTTTAACCGGAGGGAAAAGAGATGAAAATCGCAATTGGAAATGACCATTCTGCAGTGGAGTTAAAAAATATTATCAGGGAACATCTGGAGCAGAAAGGATATGAGGTTTTGAATCTGGGAACAGATTCCGGTGAGAGCTGTGACTATCCGGTGTACGGAGAAAAGGTGGGCCGGGCAGTGGCATCCGGTGAGGCAGATCTGGGGATTGCCATCTGCGGCACCGGGGTGGGGATTTCCCTGGCGGCCAATAAGGTGAAAGGAATCCGTGCCTGTGTGTGCAGTGAGCCGTATACGGCCAGACTTTCCAGAATGCATAATAACTCCAATGTACTGGCTTTTGGCGCAAGAGTTGTGGGAAGTGAGCTGGCCAAGATGATTGTGGACCAGTGGCTGGAGGCGGAGTTTGAAGGCGGAAGGCATCAGAGACGTGTGGACATGATTATGGCCATTGAGGAAAAATAAATGCTTTTATATGCTTCAGGCCACGAGGAGGCATCTTCTTGTCCGTCTAAGGACGGACA
>CANRXD010000253.1 GCA_947643685.1 uncultured Clostridium sp.
TTGTTGGTGTGGTCCGCACGGTGAACGTGCAAACCTGTCTGAATCGTTACCCGTATTTTTATAAATTTTAGCATAAGACAGGGCGCCTTTCAAGTCAAAAACCAGAACCCGGGAAAAATTCCACATTTTCCCGCGGCAGGAAGAAATAATGCGACTTTTATTAACTGTGAAAAACAATCGTACAAATGTACTCACCGTTCTTATAAGCTTTCTTTAAAAACTGCTCCTCGACCACAGTTTCCATGTTCATCCAGAATTCTTCCGCTCCCAGCATAATGTGGGAAAGCATGATTCCCATGTTGAAATCCCGCATGGCAGCAAGAGTTTTCATCCGGGGAAACATATCTTTTCTTGCAAACACGCAAAGTCTGTCTGTGTAAACCACAAATCTCCATGGCTGGGAATTGAAGGAAGACGGAGCCAGTCTGGCCCCTTTTAAAATCTTCTTCAGATTCTCTCCCGGCTCATCCTTATACACACAGAGACTGGAAAGTGGAAGACGTTTTGCTCCTTCACTGTCCCGGTAAAGCTTCTCTTCCGGTTTTCCAAAACCGATCACCAGAATCCTTTTAAGCCCGTCCCTCAAAGCCGCTCCCACCCGGGTTTCTCCCAGATAACAGCTTCCTACCTCCTTTGAAGTTAAATAAAGAACTGCCTGTTCCGCCACATATCCGGCATTCCGGCAGGCACTCTGTTCCTCTTTACAGTAAACAAGAAGGTAATACGGCGCCTCCACAGACCACAGCCCCCGGACCTTCTCCCTGCGGTTCCAGTGCTCGTGAATTTCAAGCTCCAGCCTGCTCTCTCCATCCAAGGGCGTGATATTTGCAATAAATTTCCGAAGCTGCACTAAAATTTCTGCATCCAACGGCTCCATCCGGAATTTTCTCACGGATTGCCGGTTAAAAATTGCCTCATAGATACTCATGTCCGTCTCTCCCCTGACGCTGCCTTCTGCCGGCAGCATTTCAAATCAGCATCCGTTCAGATAACCTCTGAACCATTTTCCAAATCGGCAACCGTTCAGACAGCCTCTGAACCGTTACCCAGATCATTCAACAGCGCTTCAAACACATCCATCGCCTCATTGACCACATCCGGTTTTTCCATATCCAGCCCGCATAACCTCAAAAGCTCCACCGGCGTTTTTGAGCACCCTCCCTGAAGGAACCGGAAATATCCCTGAAGGACTGCCTGATCCCCCTCCAGAATCCTTCCGGCGATGGCCGTGGCCGCTGCAAATCCGGTGGCATACTGATATACATAAAAGGGCCTGTAAAAATGTGGAATCCGCTCCCATTCATAATCAATATCGGAATCTGCCTCCACATCCGGTCCATAGTAAGTTTCATTGAGCTGATGATACAGTCTACAGAGCACATCTTTCGTTAAAGGAGTCCCCTGCCAGCACATTTTATGGACTTCCCACTCGAATTCTGCAAACAAAGTCTGACGGAACAGGGTGTTTCTGAACCGCTCCAGAAGCTGGCCAATTAAAAATTCCCGCTCCCTTTCGTCCTCTGCCCGTTCCATGAGATTTTTAAGAAGCAGCACCTCGTTGCAGGTGGAGGCCACTTCTGCCACAAAGATCCGGTATCCCGCATAGGTATATGGCTGGCTTTTTGCCGAATACCAGGAATGCAGGGAATGCCCCATTTCATGGGCCAGGGTAAGGACAGAATTTAAGGAATCATCATAGCTCATGAGTACATAGGGATGAACCCCGTAAGTGTGGATGGAATAGCCGCCGCTTCTTTTTCCCCTGTTTTCATAAACATCTATCCAGCGGCCTGAAAATCCTTCCTTCAGGATTTTTCCGTATTCCTCTCCCAGAGGCTTTAATCCGTCCACAATGAGCTGCTGCGCTTCCTCATACGTATATTTCCTGTTAAAATCCGGTGTCATGGGCGCATAAAGGTCATACATATGAAGGCGGTCCAGGGAAAGCCGCTTCTTTTTAAGAGCCATATACCGGTGCAGGGATGGCAGCCGCTTCTTCACTGCTTCAATCAGATTATCATAAACCGCTTCCGGAATTTCATTGGCAGAAAGGTAAAACTCCCTGGTGGAAGAATACTTACGCACCTTTGCAAAGAAACAGGCCTGTTTTAAATTTCCCTCAAAAACCGCCGCCACGGTATTGGCAAACTGACGGTAAGCGCTGTAATAGCTGTGAAACGCCGCCTCCCTGACAGAACGGTTTCTGCTTTCCAGAAGACTCCCGTACTTTCCGTGGGTCACCTCTGTGAGGATTCCGTTTTCATCTTTCACCGGTGGAAATTTAATGTCTGCGTTGTTAAATAAGGAAAAAACAGAAAACGGTGTCCCGGCCATTTCTCCTGCTCCTGCCAGCAACGTTTCCTCAGCTTCTGAAAGCATGTGTTCCCGTTTATCCATAAGTCTTAAAAGCACCAGGTGGTAGCCGGAAAGGCACTTTTCCTCTAAAAACTGGTTCATTTTCTCTTCCGGAATGGAAAGTATCTCCGGTTCTGCAAAAGAAGATGCCTCTCTTGCCTTTAAAGCCAAAGTTCTGGCCCTTGAAACCAGCGCCTGAGACTCTCCCAGGGATGTATCCTCATCATTTTTCTGCTGGGAATAGCAGAGCAGCCGGGATAATTTCTGATCCAGCCCCTCATCAAAAACCAGATACTGGAGAAGCGCCTTTGCGGACTGACCCAGATGGCCTTTAAACTGTCTGTAAGACGGAATTTCCGCTTCAATTTCATCTGCCAGAATCTCTGCGGCTTCTTCAGAAGGAATCAGATCCTCCAGCTTCCATTTGTATTTCTCTTCCATTTCCCAACGATTTTTAAGTTCTTCGCCCATGGATTCTCCTTTCTGCGGTTTAAATAAGCCCTGACACCAGGGGAACTGCCGCCACCGTCATAAGTCCGGCCACGGCTATGGAAAGACTGCTCATGGCCCCTTCCACTTCTCCAAGCTCCAGAGCCTTTGCTGTACCGATGGCATGGGCGGCAGTTCCCAGGGCCAGCCCTCTGGCAATGGGATGCTTTACGCCGATGATTCGGAACCAGAACTCTGCCGCCATGTTCCCCAGGATCCCTGTGATAATAATGCTTACGATGGTGATGGTCACAATTCCCCCTGCTTCCTCGGAAACTCCCATACCGATGGCTGTGGTAATAGATTTGGGAAGAAGGGACACATAATGCACATGCTCCAGCTTAAACACCAGTGACATAAGGAAAACACTGACCACACTTCCCGCCACACCGGATGTAATACCAATCATCACAGCCACAAAATTTTTCTTCAAAAGCTCAAGCTGCCTGTAAAGCGGAATGGCAAGGCAGACCGTAGCCGGGGTGAGGAAATAGCTGATATGGGAAGCGCCCTCATTATAATCACTGTAAGATATCCCCGTGGCTTTTAAAAAGGCAATTACCAGGATGATGGCAATCAGCAGCGGATTTAAAACCGCCCATCCCAGTTTTTTCTTCAGCCACATTCCAATAAGATATGCGGACACGCTGATAAACATTCCTGAATACAAGGACATATTATTTTTCCTCCCTCTCTTTTCCCGCTTTCTCTTTTCCGTTCAGCACAGCCTCGGCCGCCTTTCCTGTAATGGTCATGACGAGAAAAGTGGACAGCACCGTAATTACAATAAAAGGTACTAAAATAGCTTTAAGCTCTTCAAATTTTTCAATCAGTCCCA
>CANRXD010000254.1 GCA_947643685.1 uncultured Clostridium sp.
TTCTTGTCCGCGGTACGCGGGCAAGAAGATGCGAGGCTGAACTGTTACAATCATGGAGGTACAAACAGGCCCTGGAAATATCCAGGGCCCAATCGTAAAAGCAGCTTATGTTTTATTCTTCTTTTTCTTTCGTAACTGCAATATGAAGCTCTTCCAACTGTTTTCCTTCCACCCCGGCAGGAGCTTCCATCATCAGGCAAGACGCATCTTTCACCTTTGGGAACGCAATCACATCACGGATACTGTCAGCCCCAACCATCAGCATCACAACACGGTCCAGACCATAGGCCAGACCTGCATGAGGCGGTACTCCGTACTTAAAGGCATCCAAAAGGAAGCCAAACTGCTCGCTGGCCCGTTCTTCTGTAAATCCCAGAACCTCAAACATCCTGGACTGGATATCACCCTGATGGATACGCACAGAACCTCCGCCAAGCTCCGTACCGTTTAATACAATATCATACGCCTTGGCACGAACTGCTCCCGGATTGGTATCAATGAGCGGAATATCTTCGTCCATAGGCATAGTGAAAGGATGGTGCATAGCCACATAACGTTTTTCTTCCTCAGAGTACTCAAGAAGCGGGAATTCCGTTACCCAGAGGAACTTAAAATCGTCCTTCTTTAAAAGGTCAAGCTGCCTTGCCAGCTCAAGACGCAGATTGCCAAGGACATCAAATACTACCTTATCCTTATCAGCAGCAAAGAACAGCAGATCCCCCGGCTTTCCATCCATAGCCTTCACAAGGGCATCTAACTCTTCTTCCTTCATGAATTTCCCAAAAGAACATTTATAGGAGCCATCCTCGTGAATGGCCAGGTAGGCCAGTCCCCTGGCTCCAAAGCCTTTTGCATACTCCACGAGAGCATCAATTTTCTTACGGGGCATGGCGGCCTGCCCTTCTGCATTGATACCGCGAACGGAACCTCCGTTTTCCAGGGCGCTTTTAAATACCACGAATTCACAGCCCTTTACTGTCTCAGACACATTTTTGAGCTCCATGCCAAACCGCATATCCGGCTTATCAGATCCAAAACGGTCCATAGCCTCTCTCCAGGTCATCCGCTGAATCGGAAGCTGCACATCAAAGTCACAGATTTCCTAAAACAGCTCTTTCATCAGTCTTTCATTCACATCAATAACATCTTCCACATCTACAAAAGACAGCTCCATGTCAATCTGGGTGAACTCCGGCTGACGGTCCGCACGCAGATCCTCATCCCGGTAACATCTTGCCAGCTGGAAATAGCGGTCAAAACCGGAGCACATTAAAAGCTGCTTTAAAAGCTGCGGAGACTGGGGAAGGGCGTAAAAACTGCCCGGGTGCACACGGCTGGGAACCAGATAATCTCTGGCGCCTTCTGGTGTGCTCTTAATTAATGTAGGAGTTTCGATCTCTAAGAATCCCTCATCGGCAAGGAACTGGCGCACCATTGTAGCCACACGGCTCCGCACCATAATATTCCTTTGTAAATCCGGCCGGCGGAGATCCAGATATCTGTATTTTAACCGCAGCTCTTCCTTGGTCTTACTGTTTTCCTCAATGGGAAACGGCGGAACCTCAGACTCGGAGAGAATCCGCAGTTCCTTTGCACGGACCTCAATGGTGCCTGTCTTCAGATTATTGTTGGCGGCGCCGGAACGTTTTTCTACCACGCCTGTCACTGCGATGGCAAACTCACTTCTCAGGCGCTCTGCCTTTTCAAAGCTCTCTGCTTTACAATCGCTTTCCTCGAAAATGATCTGGATAATTCCTGTGCGGTCACGAAGATCTGTAAAAATAATACCACCTTTATTTCGGCTCTTCTGAACCCAGCCCATCAGGGTCATTTCCTGGCCGATATTGGCTTCTGTAACCTCTGCACACCGGCAGGAGCGTTTTAAGCCTACCATTGACTCTGCCATAGTTTTTCCTCCTGAAAATTCCGAACAAGGACAGCCCGGGAAGCTCCCGCGCCATCCTGCCTGTTTATCGCTTTAATTCCTCTTTATAAAATTCTTTAAATTCTGTATAGCCCTCTTTTCCAAGCAGTTCTTTCTGAAATTTCTTATTTTTATTCATCTGGGTAACCAGGACCATTCTTCCCTCTGAACGGGCTTCCATGGCCCCTTTCATAATGGAAGAAAGATTTTCCATCCCCATTCCCTTTTCAAAAAGCCATGCCTCCTTCTTACCACTGCCGGGAACCACAAATCCGGCGTCCAGAAGAATGGTAACAATTCTCTCAAAGCCGATGGAGAAGCCACAGGCTGGAGTATCCATTCCCGTAAACTTTCCGATCATCTTGTCATATCGTCCGCCGCCTGCCACAGAACCTCCGAATCCTTCCATGGAAACCTCGAAAATCGTTCCTGTATAGTATCCCATGCCTCGCACCAGAGTGGGGTCAAAAACCAGCTTAAATTCTCCTTTGGAGACCTTTTCCACCGTATCCATGATCTGTGCCAGATTTTCTGCTGCGCCGTCTTCCAGCACACCGGAAAGAATCTCTCCCATCTTCCGAACTCCGGCTGCGTCTTCTGTCACCTGTCCCATTAAGTCCAGATATTTATCGGCAGTTTCCCCGGAATATCCGTTTTCCATCAATTCATTTTTCACACCGTCTGTCCCGATCTTATCCATCTTATCCACGGTAATGAATACTTTTTCAATATCCTCCTCCGGAAATCCACTGTAAACAGCCATGGCCCGCAGAATTTTTCTGTCGTTGATCCGCACCTCAAAACCGTTATTGGGACAAATCTTTGCCAGAGCTGTGGTAGTAGCTAAAATCAGTTCAATTTCTGCCTGATTGGTGGCGTCCCCCAGAATGTCGATGTCACACTGCATGAACTGACGGAAGCGTCCCTTCTGGGGACGGTCCGCACGCCATACATTTCCAGTCTGAAGAGCCTTAAAAGGCATGGAGAGATTGGCAGAATTATTAGAATAGTATCTGGCAAGGGGCAGCGTCAGATCATAACGAAGTCCGCTGTCTGTCAGATCATTTTCTGTCTCAGCCGCCTCCAGGTTTAACTTTTCTCCGCGCTTTAAAACTTTAAAGATGAGCTTTTCATTGTCTCCGCCCTGCTTACTTAAAAGATTCTCAATATGCTCCACACAGGGAGTCTCAATCGTCGAAAATCCGAATCTGCCATAAGTCTCCTTAATCAGCCCCAGTACATAATCCCGGATCTCCATTTCTGCAGGCAGAATATCCTTCATGCCGGTAACCGGCTTCTTTTTCAATGCCATTTTATATTTCCTCTGTCTTTCTATAATACCCATTTTCCGCACATCCGCCGGAGGCTCACAGGCCTCCCTTCACTTATGGCGGTACTGCTCAAGCAGGCATTCCTGTTTATTATGGATAAGTTTACAACAGCATTTAAAGCTTTTCAAGCTTTTTTTCTTTTATTTCCTCCGCCATACCCCAAACAGACTTTTCCTGTAATGCTTCAGCGCCTCCATTGCCGGCTCATAATTTCCTGCCGCTTTCAGATACTCCACGCCCTTTTCAATATCCTCCCGCACACCAATTCCCTCGGCATACATCATCCCCAGACCATAGCTTTTATAGCAGGATTTTTCGCTTCTCTCCAATAACGCCTTCCCTCTCGCCGGATCTTGTCTGCAGCCATGCCCCAGCAGATAGCAGATTCCCAGCAGATCATATTTGATACCTTCCGGCTCCTT
>CANRXD010000255.1 GCA_947643685.1 uncultured Clostridium sp.
CTGGAAAAAGGCGAAGCGGTCCGGGTGTATGTGGGACCGGCCATGACCCTGAGTCTGCCGCCCATAACCAATGGAGTGGTAATTCTGGCGGATGTTCCGGCTGATTTCGGTTTTCCGGTCTATGGGACAGTGCAGTCACTGGTTCAGAATCCGGACACCGCTGACGGGAAAGAGGGAGGCTATACCCTTACAACAACGGACGGAAATACCTATACGGTAAATTCCTCCACAGTCCTTCTGCCGTATCTGACAAGGAACATTGTCAGAGCGGAGGATATGACCCCGGGAACTCCGATTCTTTTGTGGACAAATGGAGATGAGAATCCTCCGGCTAAAATCGTGATTTTTCAGGGCGAAAATGGACACAAAAGCACGGCACAGGAGGAAAATGGCTGGAAAAATACGGAAAACGGCTGGTGCTATTTTGAAAATGGAGAAATGAAAAAAGGATGGCTCTATGATGGAGAGGACTGGTTTTACTTAAACCCCTCAACAGGAATTATGGAGACAGGATTTGTGACCGTGGATGGAAGAACCTATTTCCTTAAAGAAGAAGGCCGGATGCTTACAAAGGCCACCGTGTTTACGCCGGATGAAAACGGCGCTCTGCATATCAGTAAATAGAAGTTATCCCGGACCGGTGATTCCCGGAGGCGGCAGAACAGCTGCCTTCGGGATATTTTTTGCTAAAATCCTATTGACATATAATATTATACGATATATAATATACACACAATACTATATAACATATAATATTGTATAGAAAGAAAGGAGGTTGCATATGGTTTTTAATACAGGCGCTGCACTCCTTGACGGAATTGTGCTGGCGGCCGTCTCCAGGGAAGTGGATGGAACTTACGGCTATAAAATTACGCAGGATGTGAGAAAGGCCATTGATATTTCAGAATCAACCCTGTATCCGGTTTTAAGACGGCTTCAGAAAGAAAACTGCCTGGAGGCATATGACAGGGCCATTGACGGAAGGAATCGGAGATATTACAGAATTACCGAGACCGGCAGGGTCCAGTTAGCCCTCTATAAATGCGAGTGGTTTACCTATTCTGCACATATTTCCCAAATATTTCAGGAGGCAAAGGTATGAAGAAGGAGACATTTTTAAAAGAGCTGGAATATCTTTTGCAGGATATTTCCGATGAAGATAAGGAAGAAGCTTTATCCTATTACAGAGATTATCTGGAGGAAGCCGGCAGTGAAAATGAAGACAGGGTGATAGAGGAATTTGGAAGTCCCGAACGGGTGGCGGCCATTATCCGGGCGGATATTACCGGTAATCTGAAGGATGGCGGTTCCTTTACAGAAAAGGGGTATGAGGACGAGAGGTTTAAGGATCCCGGCTATCAGGTGGCCAGGCGGCTGGACCTGCCTGATGAAAAAGAAGTGGTCCACGAAAACGAAGGGACCCGCACCAAAGACCGGACCACGGACGGAGCCTACACCAATGTAGAAGAGAAGCCACGGACCAACCAGGTTTTGAAGATGGTTCTCTGGGGGATTCTGATTATTGCTGCCTGTCCGTTTTTACTTGGTGCCGGAGGAATAGCACTGGGAGCTGTGGCAGGAATTATAAGTCTGTTCCTTGGAATGGCAGTTTTACTTGTGGTTTCAACAGCGACGGTGTTCATAGCGGGAGTGGTACTGACTGTACTGGGAGGGATTTTATTGTTTACTTCGCCCATAGACGGTTTGTTTCTGATAGGAATTGCAGTCATAGGAATTGGTATGGGAATCCTTGGAACCGTACTGATCTATGGTATTTTCGGAGTATTAATTCCGCTTTGTTTTAAGGCTGTCTGTGGACTGTTTAAATCCATTACGGAAGGCAGAAAGGGGGCCAGAAGGGCATGAAAAAATTTGTAAAGTACGGACTCATTGGCGGATGCATTTTAGGGCTTACGGGCGTGGGCCTTGTTACCGCTTCTGTCGCGCTGGGAGCAAATATGCAGAGAATCTTAAAGTATATTGACCGTCACGGACATTTTGACGGTTGTGTGGTGAGATATTCGGATGACAGTTATGTTGGGGTTGATGGAGACGGCATACAGATGAAGATCGGAAACGGTGAGATTGAGGCGAACCATAACGGCGTGCAGGTGAAGGCCGGAGACGGAGGGATTAAGATTGACCAGAACGGAGTACAGGTGAAGGCCGGAGACAGGCAGGTACAGGTCGACAGAGATGGAGTATTTCTTAAAACGGAAAATTCCTGGGCTTCGCCTTCCGAAGACGGGAATTTTGAGGCCGGCTATAAAGCTGTAACCAGTCTGGAGATTAAGGTAGTCGGCGGAACTGTGGGATTGTTTTCACTGGATGAAATCGAAGAGCTTACCATAAAAAGTGAGAAAGGAACTCTGGAACATGTAAAGTATGAAGAGTTTTTCCATGAACAGAAGCTGTCTCTGACTGCCTATGATGGAGAGGACTATCAGCTGTTTATCCCCTCATCCTGGGAGCTTGAAGAGCTGGAGGTGGATGTGCAAAAGGGTGTTTTTAACGGAGAAAACATACGGGCTTACGATACCGAATATGAGTCAAGGGGAGGAGATATCTTTGTGTCCCAGGTCGGGGGAAGCACTCTGGAGCTTAAAGCCACAAACGGTTCCGTGTCCTGGACGGCTGTTGAGGAAATGCCAAGGCTTTTGGAAGCTGATTGTAAAAACGGAAATCTGACGGTAGAGCTGCCGGAAGGGCTGGACGCAGATGGAATCGGATATGAGATTGAATGTAAAAACAGTGTCATAGAGATTCCGGGCTTTACAGCCGAGGGAACAATGGAAAAGAAAATTTCCGGAAAAGCCGGAATGACACGGATGGAACTGGAAGCAAAAAACGGAACCATTACAGTTATGCAGTAGAAGGAGAGGAGAAAAATGGAAACAAAAAGGTTGTACAGGTCAGATACAGATAAAATGCTGCTGGGTGTGTGCGGGGGAATCGGCGAATACTTAAATGTAGATTCAACGGTAATCCGCCTGCTGTGGGCCATTCTGGTCTGCACAGGACCGGGCCTCCTGGCCTATCTTGCGGCCGCCATCATCATTCCGCGGCGTTGAAATGAAAGAAAGCCCTGACTGCCGGAGATTCCGGCACCAGGGCTTTTTGCATAATCAGGAATATTTGGGGAATACTTCCAGTACAAAAAGAAAGAAGGAGTGGAATCATGCCTAAAAAGAAAAAGGACGAACCCATTGACCCCAATAATTTAAAGCCTGAGGATAAGATGAAATTTGAAATTGCCACGGAGCTGGGACTTGCAGATAAGGTGGTTTCTGGCGGATGGAGATGCCTTACGGCCAAGGAGAGCGGGCGGATCGGGGGTCTTATAACAAAAAGAAAAAGGGAGCTGGCCGGAAAAAGTGAAGCAAAAACAGACCATTGAAAGATGGGAAGAAAAATCATATAATTATAGATGTAACAGTTCAGCTGTGCTCAGAATCTTCATAAGGCGGACGCCATATGCTTCCTGTCCGCGGTATGCGGGCAGGAAAATGCAAGGCTGAACGGTTACTACCAGAAAACATCGGGGGCAGAACTGTGAAGATTTCATTGATTTGTTTTACAGAACGCGGATTTCAGACGGAGAAGAGGATTGTAAAGATACTAAAAGACAGAGGATATTCTGTGTGCCCTTATGTTATGGGAAAGTATG
>CANRXD010000256.1 GCA_947643685.1 uncultured Clostridium sp.
CCGTGAATGAGCCATGCTTGCATGAGCGAATTCACGGATATCGGACGGGCAAGCCAGTATGAGTAAGGAGGGCGGCACTCATAAGACAGTATTAAAAATGTTTTCGGGAAACGGCACAGCTTGCGGACTATGCCGTTTCTTGCTGTCTGGACCTTTCATGCAGCCATGGGCGGGTTTGTGCATAGAAAAATTTTATAATTTTCTTTTCCCACTTTTTTATTACGGCGAGAATCGTAAAATGCCAAAACAGAGAAAGAAAGTTTGCAACAAAATTTTTTCATGACTATTTATGAGTTTACAAAAGAGCGCATAAAAAGTGAGGAAAAATAAGTAACGAAAAGGTATACTTGCAGGAAAGGAGGCACACAAATGGAATGGTTGAAAAAACTAAGCGCAGCCATAGACTATATAGAAAATAATTTAGACGGCGATATATCATATGATGAAGCTGCAGAAATCGCCTGCTGCCCGACATTTTACTTTCAACAAATTTTTTCTTATGTAGCGGGCGTTTCGCTGTCAGAATATATCCGGCAATTCGCTTTTCCGTTCAAGTTACAGGAGGAAACGCTATGTCGTATCATATTACTCAAAAACTATCCATTCAGAAGTGTGGATTGCCATAAAAAAGGACAGGGAGGACGGAATATGTATCATTTAAGGTTGAAAGGTGACCACTATCAAATGGGCGTCAGGAGGGGAAAAATTTTTCAAAAAAGCAGTATCACATTCCCACTGCACCTTGATAGTTTTCAGCTTGAGCATGGAAGAAAAAGTGAACAGATATTGAAAGATTTTTTTCCCGAAGTTTGTGAAGAAATAAGAGGAGTCAGTGATACAGTCGGTGTCAGCTATCTATCTTTCGTATCATGGATGTTATGTTTTTTTGAAGTCCATATACTCGGCAAAAGAGAGTGTAAACACAGGAATGGAGAGATACCGTCCCGTCAGGTAGGTGGATATTTCACCTGACATCAGTTTGGAATTGGAGCCGGTTACATAAATGTCCGTGTTGGCGTTTTTCAAAAGACTGTTGACGGCCTTTTCCCAGTCTGTGATTTCCTGTACCTCGTCGAGAAGAAGATAGTACCGTCCGCCGTCCGTCATTTTTTCTTTGATACCCTTATACATCTCCTTATGGGTCATGCCGTCGTCAAAATCTTCTGAGGTATAGCGCATACTGATAATGTGATCAGCCAAAACACCGCTTTTTATTAAATCTTCCTGTAACATTTCTAAAATCGTGGATTTACCGCAGCGTCGGATACCCGCAAGAATTTTCACCAGCGGTACATCACGGTAGGTTTTCAGCAAATCCAAATAACATGGAACGCAAAAAAGGCAGGTGCGAACCATATAGATCACACCTGCCTCTTCGCAGGGCTGCCGATTTCCCCACAGCCCCTTTTCTCAGTCATTTTAGCAGGTAGCCCCGCCCTTTAAATGTTTCTGCGCGGCAATGTTTTCTTCTTTTCTTGCCAGCAGATCATCGGAAAGGAGCTGTTCCTGCACATTCTCAAATCCAATTCTTGCTACGGTATCGGCAAAACGTTCCCCGGTGATTCCCTGCTCACGGAATAAGAGAATTGCCTTTTCGATAATGGAAAGAACCTCTTCCTTGTCAGTAAATACCTTGTCTAAGTAAACGCCATGGGCCACCTTCTTGCCCCAGCGTCCGCCGATGTAAATGCGGTAACCATTGGTGTACTCCTCAAATGCGCCGAAAGGACATTTTCCAATACACCGTCCGCAGTGGTTGCAGGCATTCTCATCCACATGAATCTTTCCGTCCACCATCTGGGCCACCTTGATAGGACATGCATTCTCTATCTGGCAGACCTTACAGCCATGGCACTTTTCAAAGTTGATCACCGGAACTCTCTGGCCGATTACGCCCAGGTCGTTTAAATCCGGCTTCACGCAGTTATTGGGACATCCGCCCACGGCAATTTTGAACTTGTGGGGCAGCTTAACCCCTGCGTATCCATGGTAGAAACGCTCATGGATCTCCTCGGAAAGGCCGAAGGTATCAATAAGACCATACTGGCAGGTGGTTCCCTTACAGGATACAACCGGACGCACCTTGGAACCGGTTCCTCCCGTTTCCAGGCCGGCCTCCATTAAGAACTCGCGGAGCGGCTCAATATTATCGAAAGGAACCCCCTGGATTTCCATGGTCAGACGGGAAGTCATGGTCACCTCGCCGCTTCCGAATCTCTCGGCCGCCTCGGCGATGGTCTTTGCTTCTTCTGCCGTCACCTTTCCGTTTCTTGTGATGACACGGCCGTTGAATTTGTCAGGAGTTCTCTTATCCTTTAAGAAGCCAAGGGCTTTTACTCTTGTTTCTTCCTCCTTGGAAACCTGTGCTCCGGTATTCTCCACCTTTACATCGTTAAAGGTAGCTCCGCCTTCCAGCACAAGGGTATTGGTATATCCGAAGTGTCTTAAGCGGTTCTGTAAGAAGTAACCTCTTTTGCCCTTTGCACAGACAAGCAGCAGTTTTTCGTCCTTACCGATTCCCGGAAGCTCCCCGTTTACCTGGGTCAGGTCAATATACTGCGCCCCGCGGACCATTGGCTGCGGAGCCGTATCCAGAACGCGGTAGTCCTTGGCTTTTCCCGCGGCATACTCGGCGGGAGTCATGGTCTCGATCACGCCGTTTATCTTATTGAGCAGAACACAGACGGACTGCACAAGTGGATGGATGGCAGTGGAGAACGGCGGCGCATAGGCGAAATCTGCATTTTCAAAATCTTCCAGCACAGCTCCCATATTGATACCCATAACTGCAATGTCCACCATCTTATCTACGGCTCCGGAACCCAATACCTGGATCCCAAGAAGCTTATGGGTGTTTTTATCCGCAATAACCTTTGTGATAAAGGAGGAGGCATCGGGATAATAATGGGCCTTGTCATCCATGATGGAAAGCGCTGTCACCACATCATAGCCTGCAGCCTTTGCCTGCTCCTCTGTAAGTCCTGTGCGCCCGCAGTTCATTCCTGGGAGCTTCACAACTCCTGTTCCCAGAACGCCGGGATAGGTCTTATTCTTTCCGTTAAGAACCTGGGCCAGGGTCCGCCCTTCCATATTGGCAGAGGATCCCATGGGAGACCACTGGGGCGCTCCTGTCATCCGGTTCACCACCTGAACACAGTCTCCGGCGGCATAAACATCCGGAAGATTTGTTTTCATGGAGGAATCCACCAGGATGGTTCCCTTATTCATTTCAATTCCTGTTCCCTCCAGAAAAGCTGTATTGGGACGAATTCCCGCCGCCATAATTACCAGGCCGCAGTTTAAGGTTCCGGCAGTGGTTTTCACGCCCGCAACCTTGTCCTCCCCGGTGATTTCCTCCGCCTTTGTTCCTGTGATCATGCGGATTCCCTGCTTTAACAGATGCTTTTTCACATATGCCGCCAGCTCCGGATCCAGAATATTGGGAAGAACCTGGGACGCAAAGTCGATGACCGTAACGGTGACGCCTTTCTGCTTTAAGTTCTCGGCAACCTCTAAGCCGATGAACCCGGCGCCCACCACAACGGCTTTCTTTACGCCATTGGCATCCACATAGGCACGCACGGAAACAGCATCCTCCGGTGTCCTCATGGTAAACACGCCCGGAAGCTCCATTCCCTTCACCGGGGGAACTGCCGGAGAT
>CANRXD010000257.1 GCA_947643685.1 uncultured Clostridium sp.
ATCGATCAGAGAATCCGTTCCAAAGGCCGCCCTGGAAATCCGTCTCAGTTTCCATCGGATATAAAGCACACCAACTCCGGCTCCCGTCATCAGAACCAAAAGGCCAGTAAGAATCCCTTCCTTCATAGGATATCCTCCGAACCGGCCGCAAGCCAGGAAACCAGTTTTTCCATACAGTTTTTGGCATCCCGGTATCCGTTTTTATATGTTTCGACAATCTCGTTTCCATTGTGGGACATCCGCCCGATGGTCAGGGCCTTTGACGGACGGATTACAAAAATTTTTCCCGCCGCCTCCAGCCGTTCAATATCTTTTAATTCCTTATTATATACTTTTGGACGGTTTTCCAGAGCTTTTGCAAACTCCGGATACCTTCGGAAAAACCTCCTGGCCATGGTGGAATGTCTCTCTTTTTTCACATATCCCTTTTGTCTGGTGAGAACCACCACATTCCTCTTAAACCCCATATTCATAAAGGCCTTTACGGGAATGCTGTCGGCGCAGCCGCCGTCCAGAAGCTTTTTTCCATCCGTCTCCACAATTTTTGACACATAGGGAAGGGAAGCCGAAGCCCGCATACAGTCAATCTGAGTCCTCATATCTTCTATTTTTATATATTCTGCTTTCCCGGTTTCCACATTGGTGCAAGTCACATAAAACTCTGTCCGGGATTTTTGAAAAGCATCATAATCGTAAGGATCCAGCACCTCCGGCAAATCATGGTAACAAAATTTTTCGTCCACCAGATTTCCGGTGCGGAAAAAATTCCAGTAGCTCATGAACCGATTATCCCTGTAATATTTTTTATAGTAGCGGATGCTCCTTCCTTTCTGTCCGGAAACAAAAGAGCATCCATGGATGGCTCCGGCAGAAACACCGATCACACCGTCAAAGGTAATCTGATTTTCCATAAATGCATCCAGGACCCCAGCCGTATAAATCCCACGCATGCCGCCGCCTTCCAGCACCAGACCTGTCTTTTCCCTGTTTTCCACGCTGTCATCCACTCCTTTGCCAGCCTGATTTCCGTATGCCTATTATTCTATCTCATTCTCTCCTTCAAGTCAAGAAACCAGGACGCACCTCTTGTCCGTTTCCTGCATATCATACAGCATATCTAATATCTAAAGGAGTTACCTCATGCCAGATAATTTTAATAATTTTTCTCAAAACAATCCCATTCAGGAACAGCAAAACCGCCGCCCCTGGGGCTGCCCTCCATGTCCTCCCTGCCCTCCTCATCGCTGCCCGCCATGTCCTCCCCAGCGCTGCCCTGGTGGCCCCTGGAATAACAGGCCCGGAAATAACTGGAACAATCCGGGCAGCAACTGGCCCTGGAGATAAGCTCCCGGGAAGATCCCAAAATCGTCAGTCCATCCATTTGGCGAAAAACATCCACCGGATGTTTTTACCGTATGCCTGGCAAGTCAAAAATCCGGTGTTCACTCTGTTCTCAGAGTGGAACACCGGATTTTCAGCACATTGCCGCCGCCTGGATCCCTGCAATTGCGCCATCTGCCACTGCAGTGGCTACCTGTCTCACCTTTTTCACCCGGATATCTCCTGCTGCAAATACTCCCGGAATTTCTGTCTGCATGGAATCATCAACCGGAATATACCCCTCAGCCAGTTCTAATTCTGTGTACATTTGTGTATTTGGAACGATACCTGCATATACAAACACTCCGCACTCCGCATCTTTTACCATCTGCTTCTTCCCGCTTTTGTTATCTGTTAATTCCAGCTCCTCCACCGCATCGTTTCCATATACAGCCGTGAGGCTTGCATGGGGCATAATTTCAATATTATCGCGGGCAGCTACCTTATCTCTAAATTCCTGTATACATACAAGTTCATCTTCCACACAGACAATCGTTACTTTACGTGCTGTCCGGGCCAGATAGAGAGCCTCCTTTACTGCTCCGTCCGCCCCGCCGATCACATAAACATTCTTGTCCCTGTAAGCCCAGCCATCTTTCGGCGCATTTAATCTGACCCCCTTTAAATTTTCCCCGGGAATCCCCAGCATACGTCCGGAACCGCCATTTGCCAGAATTAAGGTTTTCGATTCATAGCTTTGCTCGTCCGTCGTAACCTTTTTTTGCCGGCCGGCAAGCTCTGTCTTTATCACATTTTCATAGCGAATTTCCACACCGGCGCCAAGTGCCTGTTGTTTCATCCTGTCAGCAAACGTCCTGCCTAATTCTTCGTGGTCGGCTGTCAGATAGTGTGTAACTGTGGACACTGTTCCAATTAAACCTCCCACCTGCTTTTTTTCCAGCACTAAAACTTTTTTTCCTCTGCTTTTCCCATAAACAGCCGCGCTGATGCCGGCCGGTCCTGCGCCGATAATAATGATGTCGTACATTTCAAAAAACCTCCTGCACACCCAAACTCCATTGTCTTATAAAAATCCATTTAAAATCGGCTCCGCCGATGGGATTTTTGCTTCCTGGCTTAAGTTTTCTTACGGTCAGTGCAATAAAAGCCCTCGCTTCGCCGGGGCAAACTCTGCACAGACCTGCTGAACAGTTACCACGATTTTTAATTTTTCTTCACGTTTTAAAAGACAAACACAATTATATTTTTACTCTTTTTAAATATATTATTCATAATCGCTCCCGCACTGCAATCCATTTGCAGCCGGTAACCGTTCAGGTATCTTTTGTTTTCATGGCCTGATTTCATCGCAAAAGGAACTGCGATTTCATATTTCTTTTCATTTTGTTGTTATAACAACGGATTATTATTATTAATCAGAGTATACTACATTTGAAAATTCGAGGTCCCGTGGGAGTGCTTTGCATCCTATGGATATACCAGTTTATATTTTCATTTTGGAGGTAGAAATGGAACAAAAAATGTTTTGTTATCAATGTCAGGAAACAGCCGGATGTAAAGGCTGTACCATATCTGGTGTATGTGGAAAAAAACCAGATGTGGCCGCTATGCAGGACCTTCTGGTCTATGTAACAAAAGGGATTTCATCCGTTACAACCGCTTTGCGGAAAGAAGGAAAACCGGTAACATCTGAAATCAACCATCTGATTGCGTTTAATCTGTTCACAACTATCACAAATGCAAATTTTGATAAAGAGAACATCAGGGCCAGAATCCACGCCACTCTGGCAGCGAAAAATTCCCTTCTGAAGGAAGTTCAGACCCCTTCCGTTTTACCTGAAGCCGCACAGTGGGATGGTTCCGGCAACTGGGAAGAGAAAGCCGGGAGAATAGGTGTTCTCTCCACGAAAGACGAAGATATCCGCTCGCTGCGTGAGCTGATCACCTATGGGCTGAAGGGCCTGTCCGCTTATTCGAAACATGCCAGCGCGCTTCTTCATGATGATGAAGAAATTGATGCCTTTCTTCAGCGTGCACTGGCAGCCACATTGGATGAGGATCTCAGTGCAGACGACCTGATTGCACTGGCACTTGAAACCGGAAAGTATGGTGTGTCCGGTATGGCCCTGCTTGACAAAGCTAACACAAGTGCCTATGGAAACCCTGAAATAACAAAAGTAAACATTGGCACAGGAAAAAATCCCGGCATTCTGGTCTCCGGCCATGACCTGCGGGATTTGGAAATGTTGCTGAAACAGACACAGGGAACCGGTGTGGATGTTTATACCCACTCAGAAATGCTCCCTGCCCACTATTACCC
>CANRXD010000258.1 GCA_947643685.1 uncultured Clostridium sp.
GTCACAGCGTTTCTTATTCTGTCCATTTGTCCTCCTTTTGCAGGAGAACGGAAAATCTCCTGCTTTTCATAATGATGATTTGGAAAAGCATAGATTTTCTGAAATGATATTAAGAAGATACAGACGGCTTTTTCAGCCGGAACGTAAGAAATATATGCTTTGAAAACAGTATAACATATCGGCAGGGAAAGGACAAGAAAAAATTGAACATACAAAATCTTTCCGGTGGCTTCCGGGCCTTCCTGTGAAATGCGGTGCATCTTCATATTACACTATCCTTCAAGTAAGTATTACACCTTAATGTAAGTACCACACTTAAAAGTGCGTACTTGATTTTAAATATATTCTTGCTATGATTCTAATAAAAGATATGGGAAGGGTCAATCCCATAAAAAGAGCACAAATGTATAAGCAAAAAGATTGCGGCCATTACCGGATGTCACAAAAAAGCGAAAACAGCTTTGCCATGCCAGTGTGCCCGGATCAAACAGCTGTGATTGTCGGGATTGGGATTATAGAATAAAAATCATGGAGGAAGAAAAGATATGAGTAAGGTTTTACTGATTAACGGGAGCCCCAATGAATATGGATGTACATACACTGCCCTTAAGGAAATTGCAGATACGCTTGCCGGGGATGGCATTGATTGGGAAATACTTTATCTTGGGAAGAAACCCATGGCAGGCTGCATTGCCTGCGGGAAATGTTCCGTAAGCGGAAGGTGCGTGTTTGATGATAAGGTAAATGAGGTGCTGGAAAAGCTGGATGAATATGACGGCATTGTGGTGGGCTCTCCGGTGTATTATGCCGGGCCATCGGGACAGCTCTGTGCATTTTTGGACCGTTTGTTTTACTGCAGCAAGGGCCGTATGGCGGGCAAGCTGGCAGCTTCGGTGGTCTCCTGCAGACGCGGCGGAGCCAGTGCAGCCTTTGACCGTCTGAATAAGTACTTTGGCATCAGCAATATGCATATTGTCGGATCCCAGTACTGGAACCAGGTACACGGATTTACACCGGACGATGTGAAAAAAGACAAAGAAGGACTTCAGACCATGCGGACTCTGGCCCGGAATATGGCCTGGTTTTTGAAGAACATGGAAGCTGGAAGGACAGCCGGGGTGGATTTTCCGCAATACGAAAAGAGAATTAGTACACATTTCATCCAATAAAAAACGGCTGATGCCAGGAAAACATTCCCGACATCAGCCATTTTTTACAGAATCTTTATCAGCTACATTTTAATTAGCTCATACTCCCGGTTTCCAAGGCCGATTTTTGCGGCATGGTCCAGACAGGAGCGCCATTCGGACTCCGGCGAGGAGTTGGTGAAATGGTCGTGGTGGTCATGGAAGTGCGGGTCGGTCAGATGGTCGGAAAGCTGGCTGTGAGGGAGCGGAGCTTCCGCAAGACAGGCGTCCACACAGGCCTGATCCAGGGCCAGCGGGTCAAAGGATGCAAACATTCCGATATTGGGAAGAATCGGTGCATCATTCTCACAGTGGCAGTCACAGTTGGGAGACACGTCCACAATCAGGGAGATATGAAAGCTGGGGCGTCCGTCCACAACGGCCTTTGTATATTCGGCCATTTTGTAATTGAGAATTTCGTTGGCATTTTCGTTATCAAATGCGATGGCATCAAAGTTACATGCGCCCAGGCAGCGTCCGCAGCCAACGCAAGAGTCCTTGTTGACGGTCATTTTCTTTCGTTCCGCATCGAAGACAAGTCCGCCGTTGGCACATTCCTTCTGACATTTGTGGCATCCGCGGCAGTTTTCATCAATAATATGGGGTTTTCCGCCGCTGTGCTGTTCGGTTTTTCCCGCACGGGAACCGCAGCCCATGCCGATGTTTTTAATGGCGCCGCCAAAGCCTGTCATTTCATGCCCCTTAAAGTGGGTAAGGCTGATGAAAACATCGGCGTCCATCACTGCGCGGCCGATTTTGGCTTCTTTTACATATTCGCCGCCGGAAACAGGAACTGCCACATCATCAGTTCCCTTAAGACCATCGCCGATCAGAATGGGACATCCCACGGTCAGAGGGGTGAAGCCGTTTTGCCATGCACATTCCAGATGCTCCAGAGCATTTTTTCGGCTGCCGGGATACATGGTGTTGCAGTCGGTCAGGAAGGGTTTTCCGCCCATGGATTTCACAAGATCCACAATGGCTCTTGCGTAATTGGGGCGCAGGTAGCTGATGTTCCCAAGCTCGCCGAAGTGCAGCTTGATGGCAACGAATTTTCCATCCATGTCGATGGAGCCGATGCCTGCGGTTTTACAGAGCTTCTGGAGCTTGGTGGGAAGGCCGTCTCCAAATGCAATGGTGCGGAAGTCGGTAAAATATACCTTTGATTTTTCCATTATGTAGTCACTCCTGTTCTCTTTAAATTATGGGGCAGGCAGTTTCCTGTGCTCCTTAGTTCATTATAAGGCCTGAGGGTATTTAAGCGCAAGTACCAGTTTGGACAGCCGTAAGCAGCCTGCCTAGCGGTTCAAATACCGCCACATGGTGGTGCGGCTGATTCCAAGCTTTTTCGCCGCGGCAGTCTGGTTGCCCCCGCAGCTTTTTAAGACATACTGGATGATGTCACGGTTCATGGAATCCAGGGACTGGTTCAGGTTGAGGGTAAAATCCATTTCCGGTCTCTCCGGTTCAGAGGGAGAGAGGAGATTGGAGGAGGGAATCAGGCTGGCCTCCCGGTCCAAAAGGAGACGGATGGTATCGGCGGAAATATAGGGAGTGTCCGTGCTTAAAACCGCTTCCTTTAGAATTCGTTTAAATTGGGTGCGGTTGCATGGAAAATCGTAATTTTCCAAGAGCTTGAGGGCATCATCATCAATTCCCACCACTTGCTTTCCAAACGCCTGATTTAAAGTAGCGATGTAAAGCCCGGCGGAGGCGGCAATGTCCTCCCGCTGTTCCCGCAGAGGCTTTATGGTGAGCAGGATGCAGCCCAGGGCATTCAGATATTCCATGGCCGCATGGGAAACATTCTTCCCGGCCTGCTTCGTGCAGGAGAGAATCAGGTAATTGCGGACATGGAGGTTGGTGTCCAGAATGACGGTCAAAAGTTTTTTCTGCCTGCTCTGGGGCAGACAGTCAATGTTGGCAATGTAGATCGTATTTCCGTTGTCCGTGAGAGGGGAATTGTAGTTGTTGATGATAAAATTCCAGCTTTTCTCGTTGAGAAAGGCGCAGTTGATCACATACAGGGGATTGCTGCTGTACTGGCTCCTGGCATAATAAATATGAGCCACACGGTCCTTTCCGGTTCCCACCTCCCCTACAATCATAAGCGGTGCCTTTCTGGTATCCGTATCCCCGGTATCCACAAAAAATTTGCGCGCCAGCTCAGTTTTGCTGTATAAGCTTCCCTGATAGCTCTGCTCCGCTTCCTGGCGATCCAGAATGGAAATTCCATATTTGGAATAGGAAAGGGGAATGTTAGATCCGGTAACAGAAAACACAACATAAGGAACGGGGGCCTCCTCCACAAAGGAGGCATGGACCGAGTACATGGCATTCTCCGCATTAATAAAGAAAGAACGCTTCTTTTCATCAATACATGCAGGCAGCTCCTTTTTTAACCGGGTGCAGATGGAATCTGCATGATTGTCCCGGAGGGCGGAGCAGAGGAT
>CANRXD010000259.1 GCA_947643685.1 uncultured Clostridium sp.
TCTGCATCCAGCTCCACACAAACCTCGCCGATCTTTACGGAATATTTTCCGTTTTCTTTTACAAGATCAGCGGAGAACATATTCATACGCGGCATTCCGATAAAGCCTGCCACGAACAGATTAGCCGGATGATCAAACACCTCCTGCGGTGTTCCGATCTGCTGGATTACACCATCCTTCATAATGACAATACGGTCGCCCAAGGTCATGGCCTCGGTCTGATCGTGAGTAACATACATGAACGTGGTATTGATTTTCTGACGCAGCTTGATGATCTCCGCCCGCATCTGGTTACGGAGCTTTGCATCCAGGTTCGACAGCGGTTCATCCATCAAAAGAACCTTCGGTTCACGCACGATGGCACGTCCGATCGCCACACGCTGACGCTGACCACCAGAAAGAGCCTTGGGCTTTCTGTCCAGATACTGGGTAATATCAAGGGTCCTTGCGGCCTCCTGTACCAGGCGGTCTACTTCTGTCTCCGGCATCTTGCGAAGCCTTAACGGATATGCCATATTATCATATACAGTCATATGCGGATACAGTGCATAACTCTGGAATACCATTGCAATATCACGATCCTTTGGAGCCACATCGTTCACCAGCTTACCGTCGATATAAAGCTCACCGCCGCTTATTTCCTCCAGACCGGCAACCATTCTTAAGGTTGTGGATTTCCCACAGCCGGATGGTCCAACCAAAACAATAAATTCCTTATCTGCAATCTCCAGGTTGAAATTCTGAACGGCAAGAACCCCCTCTTCTGTAACAAGAAGATTGTTTTTCTTCTCTTCTTCCCCCTTTTTCTTTTTCTTCCTGGATTCACTGTGCGGATAAACCTTTTTAATCCCCTTCAATGATAAGCTTGACATAATTTATTCTCCTTTCCATACTTCATATTGACATGCTAAAATCCCGGGAAACCATATGCCGGAAACGGGGTTTCCACATCACACAAAATATGGGGGAGCGCGAAGAAACGGGACCTGCTTCGCCACATCGTTCCAGATTTGCAGGACATTGCTTCGCTTCACAATGCGTCCTGCTTCATCAGAAAGCCTCTCATCAGGCCTTCCTGTTTCCCGGAAACCGCGGCGGATGGCACGCTTCAAAAGAATCAGACGATGCCCCGGAAAATCCTCCTCACAAAGATCGGATATGTCCAGAAAGCCATCCTCACACAAAAGTTCCAGAAAGGAATCGTCCATTTCCTCTGGCTGGTCAGCCATAAAGCACTCGAATAAATCCTCCTGGCTGGTTATACCATGATTCACTGGCTCTCCCCTCCTTTCTGGAACATACGACCTGAACAGTTATTTATTTTACAACATTTCCCCGGAATATCATTTTCTGTATTGCCAGAGTTTCTTTATCCAGCAGTATACATGTGGCGTCTTTTCCCTTTTCCAGGCTGCCAAACCGATTCTCCATTCCGATGGACTTTGCCGGATTGTAGGATGCCGCCCGTACTGCATCTGCCAGCGGAATTCCAAATTTCACGGCCTGGCGCATACATCCCATCAGGCTGGTAACGGAACCTGCCAGGGTTTCCGGATGTCCAAGCAATGTTGCACGGTTTCCATGTACTTCGATCATCTGACCGCCAAAAGGATATTCACCGTCCGGCATTCCGGTTGCACGCAGAGAATCAGAAATCAAAATCATACGCTCTGCACCGAACATGGCAAAGGTGGCACGGATTACGCTTCCATGAACATGGATTCCATCACAGATTATTTCCGGCATCACCTTTTCATCGTCACGGGCAGCGCCAATGACTCCCGGTTCCCTGTGATGGAGGGACGGCATACCGTTGTAAAGGTGAGTGGCATGATCTGCTCCTGCCGCAAATGCGGCAGAGGCTGTATCGTAGTCGGCGATGGTATGTCCAACAGAAACATGGATTCCTTCTGCCGTAGCTGTACGAATAAATTCCATCGCCCCCGGCTGTTCCGGAGCAACGGTCACAAGCTTCACAAGGCCCTTCGCGTCTGACTGCAGCCGCCTTAACATGGGAATATCCGGATCATGAAGGAAATCGCTGTTCTGAGCGCCTTTCTTGGCGCTGGACAAAAACGGCCCCTCCAGATGAAGTCCCACCAGCTCTGCGCCGCTTGCCTGCTTTTCTCTGTGGGCGGCAGCATTTTTACAGATAGAGGAAAGCTGCTCCTCCGGAAGTGTCATTCCGGCCGGGCAGATATAGGCCACTCCCTCGGACAATTCATAGTCCGCCATGGCCTGGAGGCCCTCTGGGGTTGCATCACTGAAATCCTCACCCACACATCCGTGAAAATGGACATCCACAAGGCCCGGAATTACATAACAGCCGGACGCGTCTATGACAGTTTCGTCTGTGCTTTCTGAAGAAATCACAGTCCCGTCCGTACACAAATCTTTTTCAGAAAAACCCTTTTCCAAATCAAATACAAGCCCGTTGGTTATCCGCATATTTCTACCCCCGCGCCTGCCAGTTTAGAAAGCGCCGCCTCATCGCCTACAATCACAACGTCGCCGTGGAGCTGGAGAATGGAGGCCGGACACTGCGGTGTAATCGGGCCGCACACTGCGCTATAAAGTGCGTCCGCCTTATCTGCGCCGCTGGCAATCAGAAGAACACGCCGTGCAGCCATAATGCAGCCGATACCCATGGTCAGGGCCTGTTTCGGCACATCATCTGCACTGGCAAAGAAACGTGCATTTGCCTCGATAGTACTTTCTGTTAAATCAACAACATGTGTTTCTTTTACAAAGCAGTCACAGGGCTCATTGAAGCCGATATGTCCGTTACGGCCCAGGCCCAGCAACTGTAAATCCGCGTAGCCAAGGGATTTTACCAGCTCGTCATAACGGGCACATTCTGCCTCAGGCTCAGCAGCCAGCCCGTCCGGTACATTTGTATTTTCCTGAACAATATCAATATGATCAAACAAATTGGCCTGCATAAAATAGCGATAGCTCTGGTCATGGGTTCCGGCAAGGCCCTTATACTCATCCAGATTGACTGTCCGTACTTCTTTGAAACTGAAATCTCCTTTCTGGTTCCATTCGGTAAGCTGTTTATAGGTTCCAATTGGAGTAGAACCGGTAGCCAGTCCCAGAACACAATTCGGGCGGCGGATCACCTCCGCAGAAATCAGGTTGGCCGCACGGCGGCTCATGGCATCATAATCCTTTTCACGATATATTCTCATAGTTAGTTTTTCCCCTTTCTTAAAACTATTTATTCTTTTTTGTGTATTCCCTGGTTTACAGGGCAGGCCAGCACGGAATGAATTTTTTACTCCTCTCTGCAGGCCTGAAGCCACGGCGCGGCTTCAGGCTCACGGTCTTCGCCCTATGGAAAAAATCCGGCATGATTCCGCTTACGTGCAAGCACGACGCGGCCTCCCGCCGGATTTTTTCCGCACTGCTCATTGCTTTCTTGAATATTATACCATATTTCACTTTGCATGTCATCAGGAATCTTGTTATACTCTTTTTATAAAAATCAGGAGGTACAAGCCTATGAAATTTGAAATTATTCGTGATAATCTTCATGGAACGGTTGACACTCATGGGGGTGAACTTATTTCTTTTTTGTCCACAGCAGGCAGCACAGAAGCCACTGAATATATCTGGAATGGAG
>CANRXD010000260.1 GCA_947643685.1 uncultured Clostridium sp.
CATTTTCAGACGGAGAAAACCTGCTGGCAGGAACAGAGACATTTCGCGTGTTCCAAAAGGACCAGAGAGAAGAATCACTTCGTGGACGTATACCGGTAAGAACAGAATATGGGTTCAGAAATGAGGACGGACAGGTTTTTGTCAGCTGGACGGTCACGGACGACAATATTTTATACCAGGTCCCCGGTGATGAAAACGAAAAAGGAGGGCTGTGCTTTTCTTCCGGAAAAACTTATTATCTGGAAGAAACCGTAGTGTTTGATGACGAAAGCCGTCTGCTGACAGGAAGGACATCAATTCTTACAGGAACAGGAGGGCAGGTGGAGACCATAGATCTGGCAGATCGGGAAACGGAGGTACGAATCAGAAAAACAGATTTTGCCACGGAAAGAGAACTTCCCGGAGCTGTTCTTGCAATTAAGACCCCAGATGGAGAACTTTTGACACAATGGATTTCTGATGGCTCGGAGCATGAAATTACCGGGCTTCTGGAGCCAGGAAAAACATATATTCTGGAGGAAATCATGGCAGCGGAGGGATTTGCATATGCAGAGGAAATTATGTTTACACTCAGTGAAAGTGGCTGTACAGAAAAAATAAAAATGGAAGACAGGCCAACCTGTGCGGAAATAAAGAAGACAGACATGGTGACGGGAAAAGAGCTTCCCGGAGCGAGGCTGGTTCTGAAAAACAGGGAAGGAGTGATTATTGATCAGTGGATTTCAGAAATAATTCCACATGTTATAAAAGGAATACTGACGGCAGGCGAGACGTATGTGCTTATTGAGGAAACGGCGCCGGAGGGCTATTTGACAGCGGAAGAAGTTACTTTTACTGTTTCTCTGGACGGAAGTGTGGACCGGGTTGTCATGCAAGATAAAAGAACGGAGCCAGGGGAACCAAAAGAGCCGGATGAGCCGGAGAAGCCAGAAGAACCCGACAAGCCGGAGAAACCAGAGGAGCCGGACAAGCCGGAGCAACCGGATGAGCCGGACAGGCCAGAGAAACCGAAGCAGCCAGAAGAACCGGACAGACCAGAAAAACCGGAGAATACAGAAACCAAAAAACTTCAGAAATCAGAAAAGAGGTTTGGAAAAATTACGGCAAAGTATCAGACGGATGTGAATGGCAGAGCAGTGGCCCATGTGGATGCTTCCGGACGGTTCCGAAAACAGATACCGAAGACTGGAGACGAAAGAACTCCCTGGCTGTATGTATCGGCTATTTCCTTTTTTGCATTGGGGTTTTTAGTTATCATAACGAGGAGGAAGAGACATGATAAATAAGAGAAAATGCAGTTTAAAGTATTTTTTAGGAGCCCTGGCCCTGACACTTTTTTGTGTCGGGGGACCAAACTCCCGTCTTTTGGTCAAGGCACAAGGGACAGAAATAAAAACAGGAATAGAAGCTGAAACAGAAATAGAAGCAGAAGTAGAAGTAGAAACAGAAGCAGAAACAGTGATTTATGAAAGTCCTGTATTTACAGATGGCGGAGAGACATTTCTTCCCAGAGAGCGTTTAGAACGGGGTGGAAAGGAATACCAGCTGGTTTCCACTAAAATTGAGCCGGCAGTAAAGGAGGGGACAAAAACATATGCATCCGCCGTTGTTCCGTATGTGCTGGAAGGGCGCCAGGAACCTCCCGAAAAGGCAGTAGTCACTTTGATAGATGACGCCACCGGCGGGGAATACGAAAGAGAGCTTCCAATGCTGGAAGCAGCGGAAAAGGATAGTTTTTGGGATAGTGAATTTTCTTTTTCTGTAACGGTATCCGGGTATGATTCGGATGGATTCCTTCTGGGAGAAACAGAAATTCCTGCCGGTTCGGATCTGGTACTGTATGGGAAAGAGCTTTTGAAGTATCTTGGGCTTCCGGAGGATTGTTATAAGGTGGAAGCTGTGGAGTGGGACGGAGAATGCTATGAGCAGGATGGGATATTGTGCAGAAATGCCATAGCTTCCGGAGTGAAGCGAATGAGAAATGTAGAGGTCAAGTATGGAGGGCAGGTGCAGACACCAGAGGTTCAGGGAAGGAAATATGTGGGAATTTATGAGGAAATCACTGCTGTGACAGAGGAAAAAGAAACGCAGGAAGAGCAGGAAGAGGAAGAACAGGCGGATATTTATGAGATAAAAAATAGTGCCCATGAACTATCGCAGGAGGAAGGATTCTTCCGGAAGGCATTGCATTGGATGGAAAAACATCTGACAGTGATAGTTTTCGGGGCGGAGTTTTTTCTTGCTTCCTTTCTGGCCGGGGTACTTTTTTGGTTGCTATACAGGGAAAATAAGAGAAAAAGACAGATTTCCTGACCCGGTGTATTGACACATTTACATTGGTATCTCACACCTTGAATTACTATATGCTTTACTGGTCTGCTTTTCCGCCGGGTAACAGTTCAGGGCGGGCTTGTACTGTTACCCGGATGGAACAAAAGAAGAAATATCTTCATCGAGACAGAATGGTGTTTAAGGTGGGTTATACCAGCTTTTCTTCCCACTCACTTTCTTTAAAACCAATAAGCACGAAGGTGTCTGTTATTATGATCGGACGTTTCACGAGCATTCCATCAGTGGAGAGAAGGGAAAGCATTTCGTCTTCACTCATGGATGGGAGCTTATCCTTTAAAGCCATTGATTTGTATAGCTGACCACTGGTGTTAAAAAATTTCTTTAGCTGGAGTCCGCTTTTTTTGTACCATAGAGTGAGTTCATCTTTTGTTGGATTCTGTTCCTTAATGTGGCGGGATATGTAGTTTAACTTGTGGATATCCAGCCAGGCTCTGGCCTTTTTACATGTGGAGCAGGACGGATATTCTAAAAATAAGATATTCATGATGGAGACCTCCTGATTTTGATTTTCGGTAACAGTTGAGATACCCCCGGAACTGTTACCGCATATGGACTTTTATAACCTCTTTGCCATGGGCCATGTGTCAATAGCTGTTACGATTTTTATAGTATATCTGTTTTTTCAGAAGAATACAATATTCTGAAGAAAGATGGAGCAGGATTTCATGGATGTTTTGATTTTTTTGTCAGAATTTATGGTTCCGTTGGTTATTTTTTATATTGTGGGGTTCGGCCTTTTATCCGGGCGGCCGGTATTTGATGACTTTTTAAAGGGGGCAGTGGAGGGAATGAAAACAGTGGCCGGGATTTTGCCGACACTCATAGGTCTTATGGCGGCAGTGGGGATTTTAAGGGCTTCAGGTTTTTTGGAAGCAGCGGCAGAAGTGTTGAAAACCCCGGCTGGCTGGCTTCATATTCCGGTTCCCCTGGTACCGGTAATTCTGGTGCGCGTGGTGTCCAGTTCAGCGGCCACAGGCCTGATTTTGGATATTTTTAAAGAATACGGACCGGACTCGCTTGTGGGAACCATGGTTTCCATCATGATGGGGTGTACGGAAACCGTGTTTTACACCATGAGCGTTTATTTTATGACAGCTGGAATCAGAAAGACAAGATGGACACTTCCCGGAGCATTACTGGCGACAGGTGCAGGGATTGCGGCAAGTATAGTTTTGACCGGGACGATGAGATTCCTGTAAAAGATTTGTGCCCGCTGGCATAATTAGAGCAGGCTATATCAGGTTTGCTATTAGAGTTTCCGCA
>CANRXD010000261.1 GCA_947643685.1 uncultured Clostridium sp.
ACCTTCACAGGCTCTCCCACCACGGTTTTCGTTGTAATAAAATTGTCCATCCCTTTAAACAGTGCCTCTACCGTCGATGGAAACTGATTTTCTGCCATATGGCATCCTCCTTTATTTTCTCCGGTCTGTAACTGCTTCGTATTCCCACAGTTACCTCCATTTTTTCAAAAGTCTTCGGAAATTCTTATTCATAAACACTCTGAGTCCCACAAGCAAAATGGATGCGGCGCGGATTCGTCCTTTGATTTTAAGCTCCCCCTCCAGAGCCTTTTCCCCAAACACAGGCTCAACAGCCAGGTTTCCGGCATACAGGCTGTAAAAGGGGCTTATGACAGTAAGGACTTTTCCTGTATAATAGGGGTCCTCAAAGCCGAAACGTATGCGTCCCTTCACTTTCCTCGGAATAATACATTTAAAAAGCTTCTTTATCTGTCTTAGAAGCAGGCGGAAAGTCTTTTGGTTTTCTTCATCCTCTGCAAAAGCCACAAATTCCTCATACTTTTTTCTGGCTTTTTTTAGAGAAGACCGGCCCCCCAAAATAATTTCTTTGAGTTTTTTACAAAAGCGGCTCAGCCTTACTCCCAGACCCGGCTTTTCTTTCCGCCCCGTTTTCTCTTCCGGAACCGGGTTCCTGTTGGGAGCCGGTTCCCCTTTTGGGCTGCTTTCCTCTCTAAGCCCCTGCGCCTCTTTTATTTCTCCCCCGGACAATTCTGCCATGTGAACCATCTCCAGTTCTTCCTCCTCAAAATCAGGAAGAACTTCCCCGAAATCTTCTTCGGGCATCCTTTCCGTGGAAGGCTCCTCCCCCGGCAGATCTTTTTGAGAGCCTTCGTCCCCCGGCAGTTCTTCTTTTTTATCCTCTTCCTTTGACCAAAGCGTCTCCTCAAAAAGTTTAAACCACAATACCTTTATGCTCAGTTTCAGGCTTTCATCCAAAACAAGCCGAGCTCTCAGGATGCAAAACATCCAGGAAACAGAAGCAGTCCCCCGGGGTTCCCCATAAAGAGAAACATTCCCCCGGTATCTGACAGGCATAAACAGCACAAAAAACATCAGGAGCAGTAAAATTCCAAGAACAACCAGAAGCAAAATCCCCAGAATCTTAAGCAGCAACAACAAAATATGGAGCACCTTTAAACCTCCCCAAAAAGGAATCCGGAAATATCAAAGCCGCCGGTCTTATCATACACCTGCTTTACAATCCGGCCCGACAGCCGGACTGCATCCCCATAATCAGCGGCCACTCCGACAATCAGAATCTCCTGTTCCTTATAATAGGGCTGCTTCAGAGTGACGGCCGGATAAAGGTCAAGGAGATTCCTTCCATTGGAAGACAGAGTCAGTACATAGTATCCCAATCCTTTTCCCTCGCGGATCGCCTGAATGATTTCATAGCGGTGCTTTTTCGCCTTCTCTCCCACGTACAGCCTGTCATACCAACGCATATTCTCCCCCGCCTATCGGTAATTCTTTATGATTGCCCGTCTCAAGAGGTCCAGCGCCGCTGTGGCCGCCTGTTCTCTGATCTCAGCCCTTGTACCATGGAAATGGCATTCTTCCACGGTTACTTCGTCTTTGATGCAGCAGGAGATATACACCAGTCCCACAGGTTTTTCCGGGGTTCCCCCATCCGGTCCCGCGATTCCGGTTACCGCCACACAGGCATCGGCATCGGCGGTCAGAACACCGCCAAGGGCCATTTCTCTGGCAGTCTCCTCGCTGACAGCACCGTATTTTTTCAGAGTGGCCTTGCTTACATCCAGAACTTTTCTCTTGGCTTTATTGGAATAGGTAATAAATCCCTCATTGAATACGTCGGAAGCTCCGGGCACATTGACGATCTTGGCAGCCACCATACCCCCGGTACAGGACTCTGCCGTTGTCACTGTAAGCCCGTATTTATCCAGAAGACGTACCACTGCCTCTTCCATGGTCTCATTCTCCCGGTTAGAGTAATACATGGTTCCAAGAGATTTCTTTATTTCCTTGGCAACCGGCTTCATCAGATTCTTTGCATTTTCCTCATCCTGCTCTTCCGTTTCCACCACCACATGTACCTCTTTTCCGCGCCTTCTTGTATACACCAGCGCAGCGCCGCCCTGCTTTAAAATTTCTTTCAGGTTCTCCTTGATTTCCGTCTCGCTTTTCCCAAATATTTTAAATATCTGGGCGTAGCCTTTTTCTGTCTTAATCATCACATTTTCCCTTCTTTAAGCACTCCTGCGTTCTTCACAATATAATCCACCAGGGAAATCACCGTGAGAGCCAGGGCAATCCATACCACAGCCGTTGTTACCATGGACAGGGCTTCAATCTTTAAAATCAAAAGCACCACGGCAATCATCTGAAACGTGGTTTTGAACTTTCCCCAGTAACTGGCGGCAATCACCACCCCGTTATCGGAAGCCACCAGGCGGAACCCGCTGATGATAAATTCCCGGCTGATGATAACAATGACCATCCAGGCCGGAAGCTCCTTAAGCTCCACCAGACAGATTAAAGCCGAACAGACCAGAAGCTTATCTGCCAGAGGATCCATAAACTTTCCGAAATTTGTCACCAGATTATATTTCCTTGCAATTTTTCCGTCCAGCATATCCGTGAGACTTGCCACAATGAAGATTCCCGCCGCCAGGTACCGGAAATTCTGCACCTGACCGCCCTCCCAAAGAAGAGCTGCCGCGAAGAACGGAATCATAATCATTCGCAGTACAGTCAGTTTATTCGGTAAATTCATCTTCTACCTCCCCAATCAAATCGTAGTCCAGGGCGCCTGTGACCCGGACCCGGACAAAGTCTCCGGACATGAGAGAAAGCCCGGTATTTACAAAAATCAGCCCGTCCACATTGGGGCTGTCCATATAGGTCCGCCCCACATAGGCATTTTCATCGGCAACCTTTCCCTCAATCATCACCTCCAGAACGCGGCCCTTCATTCTTTCTGATTTTTCAAAGGCAATGTCCTGCTGGAGCTCCATGATTTCAGCTCTCCGCTCTTCTTTTATCTCCTCCGGCACCTGATTTTCAAAGCTGTATGCCGGAGTATCCTCCTCCGGAGAATAGGTAAAAACTCCGAGCCGGTCAAACTCCATCTCATCCGTAAACTCCATGAGGATTTCATGGTCCTCCTCCGTCTCTCCCGGAAATCCGGAAATGAAGGTGGTTCTTAAAGCAATATCCGGAATTTCTTTCCGCAGCTTTCCAATGAGCGTCCTGATTTCTTCATGGTTCGTTCTGCGCCCCATACGCTTTAAAACGGCATCACTGGCATGCTGAATGGGAATATCCAGATAATGGCATACCTTTTCCTCAGACTTTAACACATCGATCAGTTCCTGGGTGATCTCTTTCTTCCGGATAGCAGTACTGGAGTCTGATCCACTGGATTCCGGAAATGGCCGCAAGGCGGCGCAGAAGTTCCGGAAGCTTTTTTTCCCCATACAGGTCCTTTCCATAAAGAGTCGTCTCCTGAGCTACCAGAATAAGCTCCTTCACCCCCCGGGATGCCAGCTCCCCTGCCTCCTTTTCCAGCTGCTCCATGGGAACGCTCCGGTATCTGCCGCGCAGATAGGGAATAATACAGTAGGTGCATCGTTTATCACAGCCCTCGGCGA
>CANRXD010000262.1 GCA_947643685.1 uncultured Clostridium sp.
CATTTGTTCCTCCTGTTTTTATTCCGAGAGTACTCATTCCATTGGATACAGAAGCTTCTCATATCTTCGCTCCTCTAAATCCTCCCCTGTAATATAGTAGGACTCCATAAACATCTGTTCCTTAAACCGCATCCCCTGTATGGCTTCCACCGCCGTGCGGATGCATAAATATCCCTCATCATAATCATTGACAGCCATGATCCCCTTAATGAGGCCCCGGTCCATTTTTCTTAAGATAGCTGTGTTACAGCCGATTCCGTAAAGTCCGGTCACATGCTCTTCATATACGGTGCTGCCGCCGATGATATCAGAGGCCTCATCCAGGGACTTTGCGTCCATGGCAATGACTGCCACCTTTTTGGCATCCGGATATACCGTCTCCTCGATGGCCTGACGGTAGGTATCTTCATTTTTCCGCTCCACCAGCCGGCAGGAAAATCCCTTTTCATCCAGAACGGAACGGATTCCGTCATACAGATCCGTATTTCCTGTATAGGAAAGCCCTTCCGTAAAAATCCAGACCGGACGGTCCGGCGCTTCCTCCTTCGCCACCCGTTTGGCCAGCTCCCTTCCCGTTTCATATCCATTTATGGATATGGATGCAGCCACGGAATCGTTGACCCGGGCAGAGCCCAAAAGAATCACCGGGCAGTTGGGAGAAATTTCATCGATCCGCATAATGGAGCCGGATTCATTGACGGGAGCCAGAACCACAGCTCTTGCCCCGTCCTTGATCTCCCGCTGCACCATCTCCATCTGCTCCTCTTCATTTTCCGCTCTGTAAAGGGTAATGAAGCTCACGTCGGCCTGATACTTTTCCGCCGCCTTGTCCATCCCTTTTTTAAAATTCACATAATATTCGTCATTGGTATCCTCTACGATCACTGAAACCGGGTATACCTCCCTTTTCTTCTCTTTTATAATCAAGTCTGTGGAAGAAAGCAAAAACAAAAAAACCAGCAGGCCGGCCGCAATGCACCATAAAGCCTTTTCTCTATTGGACATCACGTATCCCTCCTTCCGAAATTCCCTCATAAGGAACCGCCCGCAGATGAATCGTCACGCAGGTTCCCACATCCAGCTCCGATTCAATGGTCAGTCCATAATCCTTTCCAAAATAAAGTTTGATCCGCTCATTCACATTTTTGACGCCGATACCGGAGTCATGGCTGGACGGCACATGATCCGTGTCCATAAGCATCCGCTCCACCTGTTCTTCTGTCATACCAAGGCCATTGTCAGAAACGCTCATATAAAGGTCCCCGCCGTCCCGAAAAACACGAATACGGATCTCTCCGTCTCCGTCCATGAATTCCATTCCATGATAAATGGAGTTTTCCACCAGAGGCTGAAGGATTAATTTAAGACTCGCTAACTTCATCACATCTTCTTCGGCTTCGATTTCATAGGAAAACCTGTTTTTAAACCGCATGTGCTGGATAGTCAGATAATTCCTCACATGCTCCAGCTCGTCCTGCACAGTGATGATGCTCTTGCCCTTGCTGAGGCTGATGCGGAAAAATCTGGCCAGGGCCGTCACCACCTTCACGGCGTCGGCCTGTTTTTCATTTTCAATCATCCACACAATAATATCCAGCGTATTGTACAGAAAGTGCGGATTAATCTGGGACTGTAAAATATCAAACTCGTTCTTTCTTTTTGATTCATGCTCCGCCACAACGTCTTCCATTAACTTTTTTATGCGGCCGGCCATATTTTGAATGGACGTTCCCAGATGCCTGGTTTCATAGGAACCTCCGGTATACACCTTTGCATCCAGATTTCCCGCCTCGATCTCATTGACAGATTTTTCCAGCTCTTTGATGGGATCTGTGATTCTGGATGAGATAAAGGAATTAATGATGGAGAGGAGAAAAACCACAAACGCAATGATAAACACCACCAGAAGTCTTGTTTTTACGGCATTTAAAGTAATTCCTCCGTAGGGCGTCACACCGATGATCTTCCATCCCGTATATCCAACCGTTTTTACGGTAATCATCCGCTTTTCCCCAAGAAATTCTTCTTCATGGTTACCATCCTTATACCCGGCCGCTGCTTTGTGATTTTCCCGGACCTGACCGGAATAAATGAGCTGTCCGTCCGGATGATAAATAATTTCCCCGTCGTTTCCGATCATATAAACATATCCGCCGTTTCCAAGGCTGATGCCGTTAAAAAGCTGCTCCAGACTGTCATAGCGCACATCAATCAGAAGGATCCCCTGGGCTGTATAGGGACCCTGGGTAATCTCCACCGCCCGGGAAACGGAAACCACCCAGTTGTAGCGGTTTTCGCTGTTGTCGAAAATATACTGAACATGAGGCATGGAAAAATGCTGGTTTTCCGTTCTCTCCAGGGCTGTCACAAACCACTTTTCCCCTGTTACATCCACGTTGGGCTTAAGCATGGCGGCCGGAACCGCCTCCAAAAGCTCTCCCTTTTTGGAAAACAACGCAATTTTTTCAATGTTATCTTTATTATTATCATACAGAAGCGTCATTTCTCTGCTGACTGTTTCCTCCGACAGGTCGGCATTTTTTATCACACCATAATACAGAGAATCCGACAGCTTCATGATACTTCTAAGATAGGAGTCCATGGCCCGGTTCACCTGCTGAATCACAATCTGATTTTCCTCCTGAATGGATGCTGACATGATTCCGGACAATCTGGTGTATAAGGACAGACCGATGAATATACTGGCCGCCAGGGCAGTCACCGTAAAATAGATAAAAATGCTGTACCGGATACTGGTGTTTTCCAGATATTCCTTCTGCTTTTTCAAAGGCATGGTTCCTCCTGAGCCCCCTTACTTATTTCCTCTGAATTTCGTGGGTGAAACACCGAATTTCTTTTTAAACACATAGCTGAAATAATTTTGTTCCTGATATCCCACCCTGGAGGCAATCACATAGGTTTTATCATCCGTTTTATTCAAAAGCTCCACGGCTTTATTGAGCCGTATATCCGTTAAGTATGCCACATAGGTCTGTCCGGTGGCCTTTTTAAACATGGTGGAAAAATAGGCGGGACTCATGTGCAGGTACCGGCAGATCTGTTCCACAGAAAGATTCGGGTCCTGATAATTGTCCATGATGTACTGTCTGGCCCGTTCCATGGTCTGCCTGGCCGCATGGTCCCTCTCTTCATCCATGGCCCGGTTGATTCGGATGGCAAGGGGCAGAAGCCACTGGGAAAAATTCTCCTTTTTCAGGATCTGGGGAATTACGGCAAAGGGGTCTCCTCCTCCGGAACCTGCTTCAAAAATCTGTCCCATATCCAGGTCATACTGCTGAATTAACTGAATCACACAGTTGGAAACGCTTAACATATAGGCCTGATACTGTCTGAAATGGACCTTTGCCCCGTTCATACGTTCCATAATATGCCCGACGGCTTCCCTGATCTTTTCATCGGGGCCGAATTTTATGGCCATAATCAGTTCTGATTCGTCCTTTCCTTCAAACAGAAGCTTTCCGCCGCTTACAGGCTCCACATCATTGATATAAATGGTACTGCCGTTTCCCACAATGGCCTTATATCCCAGAGCGTCCACTGCCGACTGGAAGGAAACAGAAATATTCTTAAGAGT
>CANRXD010000263.1 GCA_947643685.1 uncultured Clostridium sp.
AGAGGTTTGGGAAGAAACTGGTTTGAAAATAACGAAAATACATGGGGAAGATTTATCAGTATATACGCAGACAGGTAATGTTTCAACCCTTTCTTTTCAGCCTTTTTGTACCACGCAGAATTTATCTGGTCCATATTCCATTATTTTAAATACGTTTCTTTGTGAAGCAGAGGGTAATTTAATTGAATCTACAAATGAGACAGAAAATGTTCATTGGATAAGGGCAGTAAAATTAAGACAAATGCTGAACGAGAATCCTGAAAAAATATTTTTTATGCATATCAATGCATTAAAAAAATATTTTGATATGTAAACTGGAATTTAGCGGAGCTGTTTCAAATAGTCCTCAATATCGCTATTGGCATCGCTGCTGGCGCGCAGCCTATTGTGGGCTGCAATTATGGTGCAAAAAACTATGACCGAGTGTGGGAACTGCTGAAACTGATGATTAGGTGGATGATTATCGTCGGCTGATTTGCATGATACTCTTTGAAGTTGTTCCCGGTGTATGTATTCGTATGTTTGACTCGGCGAATGATCCAATTTACTTTGATTTTGCCGTGTCATGCCTGCGGCTTTATTTTGCCCTTATCCTCGTTACTTGTGTCCAAAAAGTTTGCGCCATTTTCTTACAGTCTATCGGCAAAGCAAAGGCTGCTGCCCCAGTGTCGATTTTGCGAGATACGCTGCTGATTATTTTCTCCCTGCTAATGCCTGTTTTCTTGGGCGTTACCGGCATTTTCTGGGCCGCACCTATTGCAGACATTTTAGCTATTTTTATTACTGCCGCTATGGTTCGGGTGTGGAAGGAATTAAGCTATGGAAATAAGGCCCAAGAGCTTACGGTAGCAATCCGATCTTCGCATCAGGGTGCAATCCTGATTTGCGACTATATTAACCGAAGGAGCAGACGATAAAAATAGATTGTCAATCCGCAATGGTGGGTGACTATTAATCCCCTGCCGAAGTATATAAACCAGAATATTGAAATAACCTGTTCCTTTAAAGTGGGAAGAAAAAACGTTGGCTGGGATAAATTTAAAAAATTTTTCTCTGAAAGGCGGCGCTCAGCGGACAGTGCGTTCAACGTCATTCGTCGTATGAGCGGAGGGGGAGTACCCCGCCGAAGAATCACCCACAGAAAGAGGGAAAACAAGATGGAGGAAGTTGAAGAAATCATTGACATACTGGACGGAATTAAAAAAGCAAAAGAGCCTTGAATCTGCCATAATAGATGCAGTATTTCAAGGCTCTTTCTGTCTTGAAAAGGAACTATGCACAATGTCAGAAAAAAGGCGGACGATTGGCATATGCACCTCCGGCTTTGGAACCGGGCGCAGAGGACAGAAACGCTCCATGATGGCGCCTGTAACCCGTTATGCTTTCCCCGTGGTCAATCTTTTCTGATAAAGTGTAAGCTGTTTAATAGGTATCCAGCGGCGGTTTTACACTATCCGGAAGCGGACAGGTGTAATGACCGCCGTTCCTCTTTGCAACTTCTTTTTTCGCAGCTTCGATCACATCCGGGCGGTCCATGGTACGGATACAGGAAAGCGCCATAACTTTAGCGGCTGTCAGAAGTCCCTTATGGGCAATGGGGCTGCAGGACTGGGCCACCATCTGCCAGGAATGTCCCACATTGCCAACGCACGCGGTGGCAATATTGATATTCAGGGTAGGAACAGCGTATCCCACATCGCCCACATCGGTGGAGCCTGCAACCAGCCGGATTTTGTCCGGATTAAAGGGATGAACCTCAGAATCCAGGGGTTTTTCCAGAATCTCTTCCAATCGCTCTTCCCCATACATTTCCACAATCTGGTTTCTGATGTTTTCCATGGTGATTTCCGGATATGTATTCAGGAAGGCTTTTGCCATGGCGTAATCGGCCTCATCCCATCTGGGCGCACCGACTTCCTTTAAGCACTGATCGGCAATGGCAGCCAGGGCGCAGTTGGGCACATATTCCGTAAAGGCCATGGCCAGTTCACAGCTCATGGTGGTATCGGTCATGATGGAAGCGCCGTACGCGACTTTTTTTACACGTTCAAACAGCTCCTTTACCTGTGAAACGCGGGGGGAACGGACTTCGTAACGAATCACTGCATGGTCCTGCACCACATTCGGGGCAGTTCCGCCTGCATCAATATAAGCGTAGTGGATTCTGGCTTCCGGTATCATATGCTCCCGCAGGTAATTGCAGCCCACGTTCATTAATTCCACAGCATCCAGGGCGCTTCTTCCAAGATGGGGACATCCGCCGGCATGGGCGGCCACACCATGGAATTCAAAATTGGCGCCCATAATGGCGTTATTATGGCTGTTGTCGATGGCATTTTTCGTTGAAGGGTGCCAGGTGTATATAAAGTCCACATTGTCAAACATTCCGGCTCTGGCCATGAACTGTTTGGAGCCTGCACCTTCTTCGGCCGGACAGCCAAAGTAGATGATGGTGCCGTCCTTTTTGTTTTCTTCCAGATATTCTTTCACAGCCAGAGCTGCGGCAAGGGCGCCTGTTCCGAGGGCGCAGTGTCCGCAGCCGTGGCCGGGAGCGCCGGCCTCCACAGGAGATTTTTCGGCCAGGGATGCTTTCTGGCTAAGGGAAGAGAGGGCGTCATATTCGCCTAAAATTCCCATGACAGGCTTACCGGAGCCATAGGAGAAAGTTCCGGTAAAACAGGTAGGGATTCCGGCATCTCCGGTGGTGAGGGTGAAGCCCTCTTCTTCTAAGATTTTGCAGAGAAGGGCGGCGGATTTGGTCTCATGGAATGCCAGCTCTGCGTATTCCCATATTTTGTCATTGGCATCCAGGATTTTTTGGGCTTTCTTTTCTATTACGCTTTCAAGAAATTCCAGGTCCTTCATATTTGTTTCCATCCTTTCTGATAATTCATAACAGTTCCGCTTTGCATTTTCCTGTTTTCAACGCTTTTTTACCCGAAATCTTCGCAAGGCTGAACTGCTACGATAATTTTGTATGATAATGCGGTAATGCGGCATAAAAACAGTTTACTATGAAACGGCTGAATGTGCAATGAGATTTTCTGGCCGGGAATCTTCTTTTGCGGCAATTCTGCGGCAGGGTATTTACCGGAAGATGGCAAAATGGTATAGTATACGGGTAAAAGAGGAGGGAGAACGATGGCAAAAAGGATTTATGTGGCCGATGATGAAAAAAATATCTGCTTTTTAATCCAGAATTTCCTGGAAAAGGAGGGCTTTTTGGTCAGGTGCTTTGAAGACGGCGAGTCAATTCTGGCTGCCTGTGAAGAACAGATGCCGGACCTCTGCATTCTGGACGTGATGATGCCGGGAATGGATGGACTGACAGTCTGCACCAGGATCCGGAAAAAGAGCCATGTTCCCATTATTATTGTATCTGCAAAGGATTCTCCTCTGGACCGGATTACAGGGATTACTCTGGGGAGCGATGATTATCTGGTAAAGCCCTTTCTGCCGCTGGAGCTGGTGACGAGGGTAAAGGCCCTGTTCCGGCGTGTGGATGCCTTTTCCGGACAGGAGGAAATGTTCCATGATGCCTATGAATTTGGAGATATTAAGCTATTTCCCAAGCGCCGCGCCGCCAGACTGGG
>CANRXD010000264.1 GCA_947643685.1 uncultured Clostridium sp.
CTAGTGTGCTGTCTATTTTACATTTAGCTAAATTATTCTTCCATAAAATGCCACCCTATGTTATCATAAAAAGAAACGGCGGTGACGACTATGGCAAGACCCAAGACTTACATTATTAAGCTCAGTGATGATGAAAGGGCTGAACTTCAGAAAACAATCCATAACAAGAAAACCAGCAAGACGATCTTAAAACGGTGCCAGATACTTCTTGAACTGGACGAAGTCCGTGGTACAGGACTTACCCATGCCCAGATTGCCCATAGCTATGCGGTCTGCCCTGCCACCATAACAAATATCGTTCAGTCTTATGTTAAGAATGGCATAACGGATATTGTCCGCTACAACATCAACCCCAATTCCAGTGCCGCACGGCGCAAGGTGGATGGACGCACCGAGGCGCATATCATCCAAATGGCCTGCGGGTCTGTACCAGATGGACATTCCCGCTGGACGCTCCGGCTTTTAGAGGAAAAAGTTCGCATTGAGCTTGATATCCTGATAGGAAAGGATACCATACGCCAGGTACTAAAAAAAACGAACTTCGACCTCACAAAAACGCCTACTGGTGCATCCCTCCCAAAGAAAACGCGGAATTCATAGCCTGCATGGAGGACATTCTGGATATTTATGAAATGCCTTATAATCCGGAAGTCCCAGTCGTATGCATGGATGAAAAGCCATACCAGCTGCTCAGGGAAAAAAGGGAGCCATTACCCATGCGTCCGGGGGATACACAGAAAGTTGATTCTGAATATGTCCGAAACGGCACTTGCAGTATTTTGGTATTTGTGGAGCCTCTGGGAGGGGTGCGCCATGTAAGCGTACGGGAACACCGTACAGCAATCGACTGGGCTGAGGAGATCAAGTATCTTGTGGATGTTAGCTATCCTGATCGTAATAAGATCATACTTGTCATGGACAACCTGAACACCCATGCCCTTTCCTCCCTATACAAGGCATTTCCCGCTCCAGAAGCCCGTAGGATCGCCAAGAGGCTGGATATCCATTATACTCCCAAACATGGGAGCTGGCTGGACATTGCTGAAATAGAACTCAATGTAATGACACGCCAGTGCCTGTCCCGCAGGATTGAGGACATGGATTTACTCCGTCAGGAACTGGCGGCATGGGAAAGTGACCGCAATGAACATACAGCTTGTATCCAATGGCAGTTCACTACTGACAAAGCCAGAACTAAGTTGGTGTCACTCTATCCAAAATTTGGTCCTATAAGGGGAAATTAATTTAGCTAAATATAATGTAGACAGTACACTAGTAATCTAAACATAACACAAACGCAACTGCTTGTGAATATCAAAATGAAATAAGTAATATTTTGTAAGATTATCGTAACTTTTCTTTTAAAAGCGCAGCGCTCCGCCGCTGAGCTGTGCGAAAACGGGGGCACGAAGTGACATCTTCCTTACCCGTTTTCTGCACATCCGCCGGAGTTTCACAGGCCCCCATGGGGCCTATGAAACTCCCGGGTCCGTAAGGAGGCCTGTCCCATCGGCCGCCCCCGTGGCGAGTCTGTCGCAGCGCTCGTTTTCCGGATGGCCGTCATGGCCCCGTACCCAGTAAAAGCTCACCTGGTGAGGTTCCATGGCCTTTAAAAGCCGTTCCCAGAGATCCACATTTTTTACCGGTCCGCTCTTTGGCCTCTTCCATTTATTCTTCACCCAGCTTTCAATCCATTTCTGGTTAAAAGCATCCACCAGGTATCTGGAATCCGAATAAAGCTCCACCTCGCAGGGGCGTGTTAATGCTTCCAGCCCTGCAATGGCCGCCATCAGTTCCATCCGGTTATTGGTAGTTTTCACATATCCGGCAGAAAGCTCCTTTTCATGGAGTACCCCTTTTTGGTCCACATACTGGAGCACCGCTCCATAACCGCCCGGCCCGTCAGGATTTCCACGGGCCGCTCCGTCTGTATATAATGTCACCTTCATATTCTGAAAAAATCCTTTCATCTGTGCCGCCCTGCCGGACTCCCTTCGCTTTTTGTCCGCCGTAACCGTTCAGACAATCCCCGGACTGTTACTGTCTGTCACATCAGAGATCCCACTTGTCACAGAGAGCATTGATATCGGCAGTAAATTTTTTAATATCCTTATTGGCACATTCTCTGTTCTTCCTGATTACCCGCATTAAGCGCTCACCTGCAGCCACCAGAAGCTCGAAGATCGTCCGGTTCTCCTTCTGGCGTTCCGTCTCTTTGCGGATGGGAATACCAACGGTCTGTTTAAGCCATACGCCTTCTGCCAGGTCGTACACGGAGCCGGAAAACGGGGCATCCGTTTCGTAACCGTATTCTGTTTTTAAATGATTGGCAAAGTTCGTGCAGGAGGCATCATCGCCGTGTACCAGAAACACACGGTCCGGCTTTTTCTGGAAGGCCGAAAGCCAGGTGATGAGTCCTTCTTTATCGGCATGGCCGGAAATCCCATCCAGCTTTTCAATGTGGGCCTCCACGTCAATAATTTCGCCGAAAAGCCTTACATCCTCAGCCCCGTCCAGAAGGGACCGGCCCAGGGTTCCAACAGCCTGATAGCCTGCAAATAAAACCGTACATTCCGGACGCCACAGGTTATGCTTTAAATGGTGGCGGATTCGTCCTGCATCACACATTCCGGCAGCGGAAATAATCACCTTCGGCGTCATGTCAAAGTTGATATTTTTGGAATCCTCACTGGTGATGGAGAGCTTAAGGCCCGGAAAGCTGATGGGGTTAATTCCCTTCTCCACAAGCTCCATGGCTTCCTCGTCAAAGCATTCCACAATATTTTTTGTAAACACCTGGGTGGCCTCCACAGCCAGAGGGCTGTCGACGTAAACTTCAAAATCATCGTGGCCGACAATCATATGTTCTTCTTTTATTTTTCTCATGAAATACAGGATTTCCTGCGTACGGCCAACGGCAAAGGCCGGAATCACCAGATTTCCTCCGCGGTCTAAGGTTTCCTGTACAATTCTGGCCAGTTCGCCGATATGCTCATGAGTCCGGTCGTGGGAACGGTCGCCATAGGTGCACTCCATCACCACGTAATCCGCCTCTTCGATGTAGCAGGGATCCTTAATTAAGGGCTTGTTTTTATTTCCGATATCCCCGGAAAAGACAATCTTTTTTGAAGTCTCTCCTTCCTCCACCCACACTTCGATGGAAGCGGAGCCGAGAAGATGACCCACATCCGTGAAACGGATCCGGATGCCGTCCGTGAGGGTCAGAATATCATCGTAATGACAGGGGACAAAATGCTTCAGAACGCCTTCCGCATCATTTAAGGTATAGAGCGCCTCCACCTCCTGTTTTCCGGCACGCCTTGCCTTTCTGTTTTTCCACTCAGCCTCCATTTCCTGGATATGAGCCGAATCCTTTAACATAATATTGCAGAGATCACAGGTGGCCCCGGTGGCAAAAATCTGCCCCTTAAAGCCCCTGGCATAAATGAGGGGCAGGAGGCCGGCATGGTCGATATGGGCATGGGTTAAGAGAACATAATCCACATCGGAAAACGGGATGGGAAGATCCGCATTTTCGTATACGTTTCCTCCCTGTTCCATACCATAGTCTACGAGAATATGT
>CANRXD010000265.1 GCA_947643685.1 uncultured Clostridium sp.
TGGAAAACTTTGGATGGGGTGTTGCTTATGGTACGCACGGCAAACGTATATTCTTTGACATCTTCCTCCTTCATCCATTCGGCCTCGTCATAGGAAGTGTCGCGTATGCCATTATGTGTCACAAGTAATTCGCCGTCTCCATAAATCCTTACCTCATATCCGTAAAAATAAGGCTGATATTCTGCGGGAATTTCCGCTTTATCCCAACATGTGACGGTACCGTTCCAGCGAAGATTGGAGGGGACGCTGAGAATGCTGTCGGCTTTTGTAAAGGACCAGTCTTTGGAGAAAGAGGACCAGTCGCTGTCCGCTGTGTTATTTCCGTCGCCCAGGGCCTTAACACGGAAGCTGTAAATACCGGATTCTTCCAGATCGTTCAGGAATCCTCCGGCAGACAAAGTTTCCTTTGTATCAGTGACCGGGAAAGTATGGTATACACTATAAAAGCGGTCGTTCTCCTTGTATCCCTCTACATGATATTCCACAGCGCCTTCCACACGCGACCACTGGGGAAGCGCTTCCTGATCCGGGCTCCATTGGACATTGACAGGAGCCGGAAGCTTCGTTGCAGCCATGGAACTAAAAGCCATACTCATGGAGAGGACGGCGGCCATGGCTGCTGAAAGTACTTTCTTCATACTTTACTACCTCCTAAAATTTTTTGGGAAAATTGCCCATGCTTAAATATTAATATTTTCAGCGCATATAGTCAATAGAATTGGTCGAAAAAGAGAGAAAGTCCGGCAACAGGAGAATCGGTCGCCACAGCCATTCTATAAGTCCAGCTTCAAATCCCCTTCCTTAATCCATCCGGCTCTTCTTAAGACAGAGCCAAAGATCATAGTGAGGACAGCGGGAAGAAGAAAGCATACAAGGAGAATGCCAAGCCACATCTTGAGGCCTCCCTCAGGCATGGCTGTATAGATGCCGATGGGGCCAACCAGGCCGCAGGTTCCCATGCCGGAGCCGGCAGGGATATTTTCCAGACGGAACACCAGAGTGGAAACGGGTCCGGTCACCATGGACGCCAGCGTGGGAGCGATCCAGATTTTCGGGTTTTTCACGATGTTACCCATCTGAAGCATGGAGGTTCCAAGCCCCTGGGCCAGAAGTCCGCCCCAGCCGTTTTCACGAAAGCTTAAAACGGCAAAACCGATCATCTGGGCACAGCAGCCGGCCGTGGCTGCTCCTCCTGCAATTCCGTCAAGGCTTAGCATAATGCAGATGGCGGCGCTGCTGATGGGTAATGTTAAGGCGATTCCTATGAGGGCAGAAACCAGGATTCCCATGAAGAATGGCTGCATTTCTGTGGCTGTTTTTACCATGTTTCCAAAGAAGGTCATAAACTGGGAAACACCGGGGCCCACAAATTGTGCGATCAGAACACCGGAAATAATAGTAACGCCGGGGGTGACAAGAATATCCACACGGGTTTCTTTGGAAACGATTTTACCAAGTTCCGTGGCCACAATGGTGGCAACCAGGGCGCCCACAGGGCCGCCAAGTTCATTTCCCGCGATCCCGACGGTGGCGGCAGAAAAAAGGACAAGCTGGGGAGCCTTCAGAGCATAGGCAATGGACACGCCAAGGGCGGCGCCGGTGGCGCTTTTTGCATAGGCGGCGATGGTGGCGAAAATGGCAATCTGTGTTTTATCGCCGAGAGTGGAAAAAATTGTTCCGATTAAAAGAGAGGCAAACAGGCCGAACGCCATGGCTCCCAGAGCATCAATGAAATAGGTCTGGACAGAGAAACGGACCTGCTTTCTTTCTAAAAATTCTTTCATACGTCTTTCCCTCCTGGAATGTGTTAAATATGTAACAAGCTTGTCAGTTACCGTATTCTGCCACAGGTGTTTCCAAAAAGCAAGCGGAATCGGAAAGATTGACAATTAAATAACAAATTTTTCAGGCCGCTGTCGACAGATCGGAGAAAACCGGGCAAGAAGATGTAAGGCTGAATTGGTACATTTTCAAAAAGGAGAGGGCATAAGGGAGAGGAAATTCTTTCTTGTAAACAGACAAAGTCTGTGATAAAATGGGGAACATCCTGTAATCATGGATCTACATGCCCTGCTTAAGGCACCACCATGAATGAAAGTGGGGTTTCCTATGAACCCTCTGGGGGAATGTGCAGAAAACGGGAGTGGAAGATGTCACTTCGTGACCCCATTTTCGCACCGTTCAGCGCCGGAGCGCTGAACTTTTATAGTAAACGGGGCGCAGAGAGGAAGCGTCTGCGCCGGAATGGAGATTGTAATGGATTATAAATGCGCTGTTTTTGATCTGGATGGTACGCTGGTAAATTCCATCCATGCATTAACATATTGTACCAATCTGGCCCTGGAACAGTTTAAACTGGGGCCGCTGACAGAAGATCAGATGATGCATATTGTGGGTGACGGGTACAAAATGCAGATGCGCCGGTCCCTCATTGCAGGCGGCGATGCCGGGCTGGTTCACTATGAGGAGATTCTTCCTGTTTATATGAAAATATTCGCGGAGAACTGCCTTTATAAACTGCATGCCTATGATGGGATTCCAGAGCTTCTTTCTTATTTGAAAAAGAGGGGAATGAAGCTTGCAGTCGTATCCAATAAACCTCATGCACAGGCTGTCAATACAGTGGAGGCCGTGTTCGGAAAGGAATTTTTCGATGCGGTGATCGGGGAGAAGGAGGGAATTCCAAAGAAACCGGATCCCACCGGAGCCCTTACGGCCGCGGATGACCTGGGCGCAAAGCCGGAGGAATGCCTGTATTTTGGAGACACCAATACGGATATGCAGACAGGAAAGAATGCAAAAATGACTACCATAGGCGTTTTATGGGGATTCCGGGGACGGGAAGAGCTTCAGAAATTTTCTCCGGACTATTTGATTGAGATGCCGGAGGATATGATAGGAATACTTGAGAAAAACCAGGGAATCCTTTGTGATATAAAAGGAAAAAAGAAAGTCGGGGAAATTGTTTGAACGTATCAGGCAGAAAACAGAATGGGCGGCGGAAAGCATGGCTGGTTTTTGCAGCGATGTTTCTTTTATATGTTCTTACGGGATGCAGCGCGGACAAAGCTGAAAGACCAGAAGAATGGAATGGGAAGAAGGAGTCTGCGGCCCGGGTTACGGTGGTGACGACCCTGTTTCCATACTATGATTTTGTGCGGCAGGTGGCAGGAGACCATGTGGACCTTTCTCTGGTGATTCCCGCCGGCATGGACAGCCATTCTTTTGAGCCAACGCCGAAGGACATCCGTCTCATACAGGACGCAGACGTGCTGATTGCCAACGGAGGTTCCATGGAGCTGTGGTTAAATCAGGTGCTGGACTCTCTGGACACAGAAGATATGGATGTGGTTTTCATGATGGACCATGTAGATGTGGTGGCGGAAGAAGTGGTGGAGGGCATGGAAGATACCGGAGAGGAACACCATCATATCCATGCTTTCGAAGAGGAGGAATATGAAAATCAGAACTCCGGCCGTGTGGGGGAAAACTACAAGGTGCAAGGTTCTGTTTACGAGGACGAAAGCCATGAGAATCATGGTCCTGTTTACGAGGACGAAAGCCAGTATGAGATTG
>CANRXD010000266.1 GCA_947643685.1 uncultured Clostridium sp.
TTGTCCACGGCAATGGGATGAGGCACATAGCCAAGGGCCCTGAACTGGGTGGCAAGGCGGTGGCTGAAAGTAGTCTTTCCCGAGGAAGAAGGACCTGCGATCATTACGATCCGCTTATCTCCTCCCTTTGCCGCTGTCTCCGCAATCTTTCCGATTTCCTTTTCCTGAAGAGCCTCCTGCATAAGAATCAGCTCATTGCTTTTTCCCTCTGAAATCAGCCGGTTCAAAGTGCCAACATTGGATACCTCCAGGCTGTCACTCCAAGAATCACGGAGCACATGGAAAAGCTTTTCCCGAATCCCCTTTGGCTCCACCACATCTGCCTTATCCCCCTGGGGCAAAAGCAGAAGAAAACCGGAATGGTACGGGATCAAATCAAAATATTTCACATATCCCGTATTCTGTACCATATACCCGTAAAAATAGTCCTCAAAATTGTCAATTCTGTAAATATTGACCCGGGAAGCCCGGCGGTAAGTGAAAAGCTGTTCTTTATCATGCATTCCATACTGTCCAAACAGCTCCACAGCCTCGTCCGTGTTGACGCTTCGCTTCATAATAGGCACTTTCCGTTTTACCAGCTCCTGCATCCGTTCCTTTACCTTAAGGAGCAGGGCTTCATCGGTTTTTACGTCGCCCACAAGCTCTCCATAGACACCGTTTCCAAGTGAGAAATCAATCTGAATTTTTTTGATTTTCTCCCTGGGAACCACATCATAAAAAGCCTTCAGCATCAGAAAAATGGCACTTCTCTCATAGGTCTTCTTTCCCACTGGATCCCTGAAGGTGAGGAATGAAAGCTCCGCATCCTTATGCAGGGTTTTATGAAGCTCCTTTAGCTTCCCATTCTCCCTCACCAGAAGAATGTCCTCCTTATACTGAGGCTGAAACTCCTCCGCGATTTTCAGAAAAGGCGTTCCCTCCGGATAAGTCCTCGTCTCCCCCAAAACCTTAACAACCGGCATATTGATTCCTCCTTTATCTCATATTACTGCTGCCGGAAATGAAACCGGCATGGTTGCAATTTCCACCTGATTTCCCAGGGTATTCTTTAAGTACTCCTCCATATATTCCATGAACACATGCTCCAGGCCATAATGTCCGGCATCAATAATCATAAGCCCCCGGGCGTTGGCATCAATCCCCTCATGATGGCTGATATCCCCGGTCACCAGCACCTGGGCGCCCTTATCCACAGCCGCCTGAATGGTGCTGCCCCCTGAGCCGGGACAGACCGCGGCAATGGTCACAGGTTCCTCTTCCCACATCTGTTCTCCATAGATGGTCACAAACGGAAGTCCGAACCGTTCCTTAATCTCCTTTGCAAGCTTTCTCCCTGTCACAGGCTCCTTTAGCTGCCCGATTTTTCCGATTCCAAACGGAATTCCATCCTCTTCCCCCATTTCCTCCAGGGGAGCTCCACCGGTAATTCCGAGACGTTCTGCCACGCAGTCCGCCATACAGCCGGGAGCAGCGTCGAAATTTGTATGCATGGCAAAATAAGAAATATCGGCCTGAATCATTGTCACCAGCCTGCGGCCGATAAAGTCCCCGTCAGTCACGGATTTTATGGGTTTAAAAATCAGGGGGTGATGGCTTACAATCATATCCGCCCGGGATTCCACAGCCCTCTTCACAGCCACATCATCGACATCCACAGCCAGAAGAATTTTTTTTACTTCCTTTTCCGTTCTGCCTGCCAGAAGTCCCGGGTTATCCCACTGGCACGCAAATCGCCCGGGTGCCAGTTTTTCTAATATATCAATGATTTCTCTGCACTTCATTTTGTACCTCCCGGTTTAATAAAAGCATTTCTTTTGTCACTTTCAAGCGTTCTGCCGCCCGTTCTGAAATATCTGCCTGTGCCCTTAAGGTTTCCAGAAGGGTCAGAAGCTTCCCTTCCTCCTCTTCCAGATACCGGATAAAAACCGGAGCTCCCTCCTTTAAAAGGAACTCACCATACCGGAACTGTTTTGCAGATATGTCCCTGTTGATGTCCCTCTTGAAAACCGAATCCTCCCGGACTCCGGGATTCCTCACATCTAAAATTGTATAGTATTTCCCTTCTTCACAGACCATGGATTCCCTCACAATGGGAAATTTGTGCTCCCACAGCCATCGGCGGACCTTCGGAATTTCCGAATGGGGAGACAGTACCCACTGTTCCACTGACTCCCACATGCGTTTCCCCTGCTCCAGAATATGTATGATCAGCTCGCCGCCCATTCCGGCAATAATAACGGTCTCTGCCTCTCCGGGGCGCAGCTTTTCCAGGCCGTCGGAAAGCCTGGCTTCAATTTTTTTTTCCAGGCCCGCCGCCTTTATATTCTCCTCTGCCCTGGAAAGGGGCCCCTTCCGTACATCCATGGCCAGGGCCCGCTGCACCAGCTTCCGTCTCACAAGCTCCACAGGAACATGCCCGTGGTCTGTGCCAATGTCGGCCACGGCCCCTTCACAGTCCACAAAAGAGAGTACCGCCTCCAGACGGTCCGATAATTTCATCCTGTTTCCATTCCTTCCTTATCTGCACTACTCATCCAGATAATCCTTTAATTTTTTACTGCGGCTGGGATGACGCAGCTTTCTTAACGCTTTTGCCTCGATCTGCCGGATTCTTTCCCTGGTCACGTTAAACTCCCGTCCCACCTCTTCCAGCGTTCTGGGCCGTCCGTCATCCAGTCCGAACCGCAGCCGCAAAACCTTCTGCTCCCTGTCCGTAAGGGTGTCTAAAACCTCCATAAGCTGCTCATGGAGCAAGGTAAAGGTAGCCGCGTCCACCGGCACTTCCACATGGTCATCCTGGATAAAATCTCCAAGATGGCTGTCCTCCTCCTCGCCGATGGGCGTCTCTAATGATACCGGATCCTGGGATATTTTCATAATCTCCCGCACCCGGTCCACAGGAAGCTCCATGGCCTTTGCCACCTCTTCCGGGGAAGGCTCTCTGCCCAGGGTCTGCAAAAGCTGTCTCTGGGTCCTCACCAGGCGGTTTATGGTTTCCACCATATGGACCGGAATGCGGATGGTACGCGCCTGATCCGCAATGGCTCTGGTGATGGCCTGCCGGATCCACCAGGTGGCGTATGTGCTGAACTTATATCCCTTCCGGTATTCAAACTTTTCCACGGCTTTTATGAGCCCTAAATTTCCTTCCTGAATCAGATCCAAAAACTGCATGCCCCGTCCCACATAACGCTTGGCAATGCTGACAACCAGCCTTAAGTTTGCCTCCGCAAGCTTTTTTTTCGCCTCTCCGTCACCAAGCTCCATCCGCTTGGCCAGTTCAATTTCTTCCTCTGAGGAAAGAAGCGGCACCTTTCCGATTTCCTTTAAGTACATGCGGACCGGATCCTCAACTCCCACTCCCTCCGGGACGGAAAGATCCAGATTCCCCATATCAATTTCCTCGTCCTCTGCATCCTCCTCCAGAAACAGATCCGGATCTATATCATCGTCTGCAGATATCCGCAGAATATCCACATTTTTATTTTCCAGGAAGTCATAAATCCGGTCCAGCTTCTCCGGCGTCAGCTCTTCTCCTGAAAAAACGTCAAGAATTTCCTG
>CANRXD010000267.1 GCA_947643685.1 uncultured Clostridium sp.
GCCGCAAACCATCAGGAACCTCTATGTAAACAGGAACCAGAATATCCTTTCCAAAGTACAGGCACATCTTCTCATAAGATTCCAGAGTGCCAATCATCAGATAAGAACTGTCTCCCTGTAAATCAAACTGGGCATCATCCACAGTAAAATAACTCCATGGCCCCATAACTGTCTGGTAGGTACGGGACTCAATTACATTTCCCATCTTTTTAAGCCGCTTTAATTCCCGGGCGGACGTAAAAAAATATTCCACTCCGTTGGTTTCCCCTTCCCGAATCGGACGTGTGGTATAGGGAACGATGGTCTTAAGGAAAGGACAGCGCTTTAAAAGCTCCTTGTATATCGTATCCTTTCCAGTGGCGCTTTTTCCCATGATGTAATAAATTCTGCCCATAGCTGCTGCCTTGCTTTCCTTTCACTGCAATACACACTTCTTTTTATTGTATCATAAATTCTTATTGCTTCGCAACCGTTATTATTGTGGAAAGGGAATGATCCGAAAGTCCCTGAACAGAAAATCCTGATGTTTTGTATCTGAAAACGGCTGATAAGATTTCTTTTGTAATGACTTCCCCTGGAACAAGGAGAGGAATCCCCGGCGGGTACAGATATAAAAATTCCCTGGAAATCATTCCCTCACTTTCAGACAGCGGCATTTCTTTTCCCCTGCTATCCATGGCCACAGCAGGGGAGATGGCCATTTTAGCCCCTGGAAACTTAAAAGACGGTGTTTTCACATATACGGCTTCCCCGGATAACTGATCATCGATTTCTGTAAGTGCATTCTGAAGCCGGACAAAACCCTCTTCACGATCCAAAAAAGAGGTCATGGCAATCACATAATCCGGAGCACACATTTCCATTTCCAGGTGATATTTCTCCCTTAGTCTGTCACTCAGCCACTCTCCATCCACACCATTGATCCCTTTCACAGATACCACAATCTTGGACTGATCCCAATCATAAACGGAATCTTCTGAAATAATTCTTTTATCCAGAACCTTAAGTGCCTGATATGTTTTTGTATGCTCAAAAAAAAGCCTCATCCTTTTTCCATATCTCTTCAAAAGTTCCTTTCCGGCACCATCCATATAAAAAATGCACCGTTCCATGGCTGCCATAAAAATATAAGAAGGGCTGGAGCTCTGAAACATTCCCAGATACTGTTCAATTTTTACTCTGTCTGCCAGATTTCCTTTTATATGCAAAACAGCCGTCTGGGTAAAGGACGGCAATGTTTTATGCAGGCTTTGTATCACCACATCAGCTCCCTGGTACAGCGCTGATTCCGGGAATTCCCTTCCATCCGAAAACGGGAAGTGTGCTCCATGGGCCTCATCCACAATCAGAGGAATTCCATATTCATGTACAATCTCTGCAATAGAGCCGATATCTGAAACTATTCCTTCATATGTGGGTGACACAAGAAATACAGCCTCAATTTCTCTGTCAGACTCCAAAGCCTTTTTCACATCCTCCGGAAAAACTCCCCCATTGATGCCAAATTTCTCCAAAAATTCCGGATACAGATACACTGGCATTAATCTGTTTAAAATCAGTCCATGGTAGGATGCCTTATGGCAGTTTCGCGCCATAAGAATCTTTCCGCCATTTCTGACGCAGCCACAGACAGCACTGAGAATTCCGCAGGTGCTTCCATTCACCAGATAATAAGTATGATCAGCTCTGTAAATTTCTGCTGCCTGCATCATGGAATCTTTAAGTATTCCCTCTGCATGGTGTAAGTTGTCAAATCCGTAAACTTCCGTAATATCAATCCCATAAGGATTTGGGAATCCGCCCACACACTCATCATTTATTTCCTGTCTCTTATGACCCGGCATGTGAAACGGGTACATATCCGACTCCCCATACTGTTTCAACATGTTTAACAGACATTTTCTGTCTCTTTCCATTTCAATCCTCTCCAGGACCATAACTTTTTCCTGTTTTTTGGTCTGACCCGTTCCATGGCATATATTTTTCGAATCTGGGTTCCATAAACATTTCCCAGACCCGCTCCATAGCTTCGTTTGTCAGTGAATATGTTCCATGGCTTCCCACAACAAACCCGTTACAGCCATCTGCTGCCAGACTCACTGTGATCTCAGTTTCATCGTCCCTTCTCAAAGTAATAACTCCACTATAAGGACACTTGCCCTCCTGTACTGGTTCTGCGTCAGACAGAAGAGCTGAAAGCTCTGAAAGCAGTGTTTCATCCACTAAGTCTACTGAAAAAAGCAAAGTAATTTCCTTCTCATCCTCTTCTCTTTTTCCGTAAAACCTCATTTCCGCTTTCACAATATCATGAATTTCTGAGATATCCGTCACCTGAAACTGACACCTTTCCTCTGCAATCTTTAAAGCAGGCATCGTGATAATTCCCTCTTCAATTTCCATTTTTTCATATGTTTCCTGACTCACAAAAAACTCCAGACCATTCCCGCCATATAACTCCGGCAAAATCACTTCGTCCGACTCCAGGATCTGGGTTTCTTCCTCTTTTGTCAAAGCCACATATTCAAATCTCTGAATTCCATTCTCATATCGGTTTACAAAAAGATATGCGCCAGCATCCGGGGGAGTAAACCGGACACCTCTGTCAAATACATCTTCTGCGTATTCGACTCCCTGTACACCATCGCAGTACTGATAAAAAAATGCATCTTCAATTTCTTCAGGAGCTGCCAAATCAATAGGTTGAAGATACAAAACCTGGTTTTTACTTCCTCCCTGGAGAAGACTGTTTATGGTTTTAAATGTGTAGACAGGCGTATATTCCTCTGCCTGTTCACTCCAGACCGCCGCTTCTATATAATCATCCTTTCCATAAATGCTAAGCCCGTCCAGCAAACTGCTCTCTCCCTTTTTTAGTCCTATCACATATCCGATCCCATCTGCTGTCACACGTCCTGTGAAATCATAGGAATCCTTTAATGGCTCCCCATAAGATTCTGCAAGGCCATCATCCATATACGAAAATTCCAGTCCGTTTTCAAACTTCTCCAAAGACAAAATAATTTTGTCCAGATTATCCTGATAATCCTCTTCTGCTTCCGCTACTTCTTCTGTTTCTCCTGCTGCTTCCGTTTCTGCTCTCTCTGCCCCTGCCTCTGCTTTTTCTTCCCGCTCATTAAAAAATCCTTCTGCCCCTTTCTCTGTCCCTCCTCCGGCACAGCCAGAAAGCAGGAAGCAAAGGCATAAAAATATCATCCATTTTTTCATACAATCACCATCCTGCTTTCATTCTAACATTAGCTTTTCTCAAGTACAAGTGGCCGGAAAATAATTAATAAAAGCGTAACTATTTTGCAATAAAGAAATTATCTCAAGAGTTGATTTTCCCATGCAAACTTGATCACCGTAAGAATTATAATGACAAGCATCACTGGCTTAATAATCTTTTCACCTTTTTTAATAGCCGGACTGACTCCAATCAGATTTCCTAAGATGGCAGAAACCGCAGCCGGCCCTGAGTATCGCTGTAAAATCCGGACCAGCTCATTACAACCAATGTCATTTACTTAAGAAGCCGCTGGGATTCAGAACAGCATGAATTGCCC
>CANRXD010000268.1 GCA_947643685.1 uncultured Clostridium sp.
CAACATCTGTCAGCGGATATTGTTTTAACTGCCCATTTATTTTACTGTACAAATTTAAGCGTTCTAATTTTGATAAACTCATATTTAAGTCTCCATGTCACTGATCTCTGCAATGTTGCTCTATCCGCAACCCGGTACCTTTCAGATTTTTATCAACACATAAATCAGCTAAATCTTTCCTCTTGAATTTTTGTCAATTAACAACTTCCACAGACTGGAATAGTCCATCTTCATACCGATACCTACAATTGAGGAGATTATACTTCTCTTTATACTAAAAAACAAGGCAAAAAATTATGAGAACCTCGCATGAATGGTTTTTATCCTTCGGTGCGATCTTATGATGCGGTCTTGCACTCCCTTCCCGGCAGAGCCTTTTTCACGCTGTTTTTGTATATTTTCTTCAATTTTCCTCTAAAAACTTTTTCTTGCATTTTCCTCTCCCATCCGTTATAATAAAAAAACCATTTCTTTTTACAATTCTATTATTCTATTTTTCACATCCGGGAGGTATTTCTATGAACAACTCTTCTTTTTTCAGTGCACTGACATCCGCTTTATCTGCTCATCTTAAGCCCGGCACAAAAATCATCCATGAAACCATATTAAAAAACAACAGCGTTCGCCTGGAGTCCATTCTGGTACTGGACGAAAGCCTGCCTTATGCCCCTGTAATCTATCTGGCCCCTTTGTATGCCCATTACAAGGCCGGAAATTCCATGGAAGAAGTCTGCCGCTTTGCCCTTGACATGATTCACCGTAAGCTTCCTTTTTCCCCCGACTTTCATATGGAAATTCAAAAACTTCAGTCCATAAAAAACCGGATTTCCTATCGCCTCGTGTCCCGAACAGAAAACGAGGAGCTTTTAAAGGACGTCCCATGGGTTCCTTTCCTCAATATGGCTGTAATCTTCTTCCTGCAGCTGGATTCCGCTGCTGACACCCAGATTACCGCCCTCATCCACAGACGGCTGGCAGCGTTATGGAATTTATCCACCAGCGATCTTTTCGGGCTGGCAAAGAAAAATACCCCGCTTCTGTTTCCCATATCCCTTTCTCCTCTTCAAAACCTGATCGCCGATTCCCAGGAGGAGACATCGCCCGAACCGGATGATTCTTCCCTTCTTCCCCCCATTCACGTGCTCACCAACAGACAGGGAATCTATGGGGCTTCCTGCCTTCTCTATGAAAACACAATAAAAGACTTCGCAGATCAAATGGCCTCTGATATTATCATTCTGCCATCCAGTATCCACGAAGTCCTTCTGATCCCGGATTTCCATGTATTCGATTATGAATCTCTCCGCCAGATGGTCCGGACCATCAATGCCCCAGGGAAGACATTCTGTCTGACGAAATCTATCTCTATATCCGGTGCAGCCATTCTTTTAAAATCTGGCCGTCCCCTTCCTTATGTGATATGCCATCACCAGGCGAAACAGCGAATCTGTAATGAAGATTGCCATGGCAATGGCCCCTGCAATCTGAAGTGTCTCCAGTAAATAATAGGTGGCCAGTCCGGAATCATCATGAATCAGATAATAGACTCCGCGGTAGATAGCCGCACCGGGCACCGCAGGAAGCGTGCCCGAAACCAGAAACACCGTCACCGGCGCCTTCTTGATCCTGGCCAGCATGTGACTTGAAACCGCCACCACCAGAGTGGAGACAAAAGCTGCCATCATGGAGGAATTTCCGCTGTTCTGGACAATCAGATACACCCACCAGCCGATGGCTCCGGATGTTGCCGTATAGGGAATATACTTCTTAGGCGTCTCCAGAAGCATGGTAAACATGAATACGACAAAATACGCGCTTATAATCTGTATTATCATAAGAGTCCTCCCTGAAGCATCCGAAAAAACATCATGCCGGAACCAACTCCCGCAGCCACTGCCAACGCCACAACTACTGCCTCCAGCATCCTGGCAGAGCCGGCGGCATAATCTCCGTTTAAGGTATCCCGGATGGCCGTGGTAAAGGTAACTCCGGGAACCAGTGTCATGATTGCACTCATAATCATTACATCTGAGCTTGCATTTTTAAGGATAAACTTCTCGATTGCCATGGCACATACAGCCACCACAAAAGAGCAGAAAGCATTGTTGCAAAAATCATTAAGGCGGATTTTCTTCACCAGGAAATCCGCCAGGGCCAGACAGATTCCCACAAGAGTACAGGCCAGAAGATCCAGTGGCTTCCCTCCGAAAATAAAGGTAAAGCTGGCTGAGACACCTATGAATCCCAGGGCCTTCATGAACGGCGTATAAAGAACTTCCTTCTCCACCTCTTTTAATTCTTTATATGCCGTCTCCACAGAAATTTCTCCCCCGCAGAAACGTCTGGAAATATCATTGACCCGGCAGACACGGTTTACATTGGTGCTTCGGGCCGGAATCCGCTTTGCCATAGTCAGAAGCTCCTGATTCGGATCATCCAGAGTAACGAAAATCCCTGTCGCCAGGACAACGGCCTCGGCAGTTTCACAGGAGGATTTTCCCAGCATATACTTCATTGTATTTTCCACACGGTATACTTCTGCTCCACTGACCAGCATAATCTCTCCGGCCAGCACTACGGCCTCCAGAAGGACCTTCTCATCCATCGGTTTTCCTCACATTTCTAAAAAATGATACGGCCTGTCTGAAACACAGCCACGGCGGCCGCCCACGCAAGCACAAGCTGGAATACCACCATCCCCAGAGTCCATTTCCAGGAGCCCGTTTCCCGCTTAATGGTTGCAATGGTTGCGATACAGGGCGTATAAAGAAGGCAGAAAATCATAAGGGCGTAGGCATTAACGCCTCCGAACCCGCTGGCCGAAAGAACTCCCGTGAGCTCTGCCATTCCTGCCGCAGAATTAATATTGTTAATTCCGTATAGAACAGAAAAGCTGGAAACAACCACCTCTTTGGCAGAGATGCCGGAAATCAGAGCCACAGCAATCTGCCAGCTCCCAAGGCCTGCCGGCCTTAACGCAGGAACCAGAAAATGGCCAAATTTTGCCGCGAAGCTCTGGGAAACATCGGAAACAAAACCGCCGGGGCCCGCATTCAGTACAAACCACAGCACAATGGAGGCCAAAAAGATTGTGGTTCCTGCCTTGGTCAGATAATCTTTTACCTTTTCCCATACATAAATGGCAACTGTCCGCAGGTTAGGAGTCTTATATTCCGGCAGTTCAATCAACAGGGCATTCTCATAGTCATCCTTTGCCGAAACTTTATGTACAATCAATGCAATGACAATGGCCGCAACTACGCCCACCAAATACAGAGAGTATGCGACAAAAAGCGCCGAATTCGGAAAGAACAGCTCTGCAAATAAGACATAAATCGGCAGTCTTGCAGAACAGGACATAAAAGGAGTTACCAGAATGGTTTTCAACCGGTCCTTCTGGCTTTCCAGCGCCCTTGTGGCCATCACTGCCGGAACCGTACACCCAAAGCCCAAAAGCATCGGCAAAAATGCCTTTCCGGACAGTCCCACCATGCTCATGGTTTCATTCATCACATAGGCAACTCTTGCCATATACCCGCTGTCCTCCAAAAATGCCA
>CANRXD010000269.1 GCA_947643685.1 uncultured Clostridium sp.
CCAGAAGATTGTGGCCGCAGCCATGGCCATCCGGATTCTCACCCTCCGCCGGAACCCGGCTGGTACAGCCGCCCCGCTGGGAAAGCTCCGGCAAAGCATCGTACTCAGCCAGAAAGCCTACCACCGGCTTTCCGCTTCCGTAGGATGCTTTAAATGCCGTTGGCATTCCTGCAATTCCCATTTCTACCACAAAGCCCTCCTGTCTTAAAACTTCCTCATACAGCTTTGCCGTCCGGAATTCATGAAACCCGATTTCTGCAAAATCAAAGACCTCATCGCTGACCTTTACGATCAGGTCCCTTTTGTTGTCAATTACTTCTGAAACAAATTGTCTGTCGTCCATGATAACCTCCCTTTTTTCGTTGATCTGCCTCCGGCTCCGGCAGTCTCCTGGGATCCCGGCCACGATCTGTGCTCTGCCAGGCAAGTCCCACTGGGATCCGGGCCTCGCTCCGCCAGGCAGGACCCGGTAAGTATGCAAAAAAACACCCACCGCTCCGGCAAATGCCGGTACGGCAGGCATTTTTCTATTTACAGCATCTGATTTACAATTGCCATCAGCTCTTCGCCCATCTTTGCGGACTTGGCATCAGCATCCTCCATGGAGCTTCCCTTTACGCCATAGTAGAATTTGATCTTCGGCTCAGTACCGGAGGGACGGATGCACAGCCATGCGCCGTCATTCATATCATAATACAGTACATTTGCAGCCGGAAGACCTGTGGGCTTCACCGCGCCTGTGACCATATCCGTAATGGTCTCCACCTTGTAGTCTCTTGCAGAAACCACAGTATAGCCGCCAAGTTCCTTCGGAGGGTTCTTTCTGAAGTTTTCCATGATTTCCTGAATCTTTGCAAGGCCTTCAATTCCCTTTAAGCCGATGGATTTTACCATATCCTTGTAATATCCATACTTCTCATACATAGCCACCATGGCATCCCACAGCGTCATGCCTTTTTCCTTGTAGTAAGCGGCGGCCTCGCAAAGAGCGGCTGTTGCGGAAATAGCATCCTTGTCGCGGGCATAGGTGCCGATTAAGCAGCCATAGCTCTCTTCCATTCCGAACATATACCTGCCTTTTCCGGTCTGCTCCTCTTTTAAAATCTGCTGGCCGATATACTTAAATCCGGTCAGGCACTCCACCAGCTCACAGCCATAGTGCTTTGCCACTGCATCCACAAGATTGGTGGTAACAATGGACTTGACAACCTGTCCGTCCTCCGGAATCTCTCCCTTGGCCTGTTTCTGGCTCAGTACATAGTCGCAGAGCAGGGCGCCGGACATATTTCCGGTAAGAGGAATATACTCGCCGGATTTTGTGTCCTTCACATATACGCCGAGACGGTCGGCGTCGGGGTCTGTGGCCAGAACCAGATCGGCATCCTTTTCCTTTGCAAGCTTTAAGCCCAGTTCAAAAGCCTCTGCTGCCTCCGGGTTCGGATAGCTTACGGTGGGGAAGTTTCCGTCCGGCAGCTCCTGTTCCGGAACCACATAGACATTCTCAAAACCGATTTCTCTCATCACCCGTCTTGCGGGAATATTTCCTGTGCCATGAAGCGGCGTATAGATGATGGTGATATTTTTCTGCATATGGTTGATGGCATCCTGATTTACTACCTGGGCCTTCACCTGTGCGATATACTTGTCGTCAATCTCACTTCCGATTATCTGGAAGGTGCCTGTTTTTAAAGCCTCTGCCTCCGTTGTGGTCTTAACGGTGGAAAGATCCTCAATGGCAAGAACCTCCGCGGTTACGCCCTTGTCATGGGGCGGTGTAAACTGTGCGCCGTCTTCCCAGTATACCTTATATCCATTGTACTCCGGAGGATTGTGGCTGGCAGTGATATTGATTCCGGCGATACAGCCCAGTTCCCTCACTGCAAAAGACAGCTCCGGCGTAGGACGCAGGGATTCAAATTTATATGCCTTAATTCCGTTGGCGGCTAAAGTCATGGCTGCCTCCATTGCAAACTCCGGAGACATATGGCGGGAGTCGAATGCAATGGCAACGCCTTTGTGCTCTCCGCCCTGTTTTTTAATATAGTTTGCAAGGCCCTGCGTCGCACGGCGTACGGTATAAATATTCATACGGTTAATTCCTGCGCCGATAATGCCGCGTAAGCCGGCAGTGCCAAACTCAAGATCCATGTAAAAGCGCTCTTTGATCTCGTTTTCATCGCCTGCAATGGCGCGAAGCTCATTCTTTGTCGCTTCGTCAAAATACGGATTATCAAGCCATTCCTGATAGATTTTCATGTAATCTTTCATGTGCTTCTAACTCCCCTCGCGAATTTTTCATCGTAACCGTTCAGTACCTTCACAGTTACTTCTCTTCAATAAACAGATACCATTATTATACTCTATCGCCAGAGAAAAATAAAGCATTAAATGACGCCAAACGTCAAATGATCCCCCGTATAAACCGCTCCCTGTTTCCCTGCTGAGCCTTCAGGCCTTCGATCTTTTCCGTATTCCTGGCAGGAATCCAGGCTTTGTTGGCATTGTAATAGAAATTGATCTGCTTCCAGTACTTCTCCGGGTACAAAAACAGATAGTAAAGACACTCCCGTTCCGTTTCTGACATGGGAAGTACCCTTTCATAGGAATCCAGCATGGCATTTCCCAGAGACATATTCCAGTCATGTTTTTCCATGACTTTCCGCATGAAATGGTATAAATCTTCTACCTGGAGGCCCAGATGCATTTTATTAAATTCCGTCACCGCCACATAGCTTTTCCCCATAAGAATATGATGCTGGTTAAGCTCCCCATGGCAGACAAAGTAAGACTCCTTCAGGGCATCCCCTTCCCGTAAGAATACCTGTTCCATGCCGTCTCTGGCATCCTTTGCCTGATCTAAAAACTGATCAAAACATGCAATCACACTGAGTTCAAATTCGTTTTTCCTCCGTTTTCCGCGGATGAAAGCGCGGGCTTTCTTAAGCTCTCTGTTGTGTTTATCCATGGCCTCGTAAAGAGGCGGAGAAATCATGGATTTTAAATTCCACTCCTCCCTGGCCTCCACATTTCTTAAAAGCTTATGGAGAACGGCAATCTGGCGAACCGCCGAAAGAATTTCCCTTGTATCCTTCAGGTCACATTCCCGGTCAGAAAACCAGCTTTTTACAATGAATCTGGTGCCGTCCCCGGCTGTGGACAAAATCTCCCCCTCCCGGTTTCTCATATACTGGTCCACCTTCAGGGTCTCCGCATCCTTTACCGCATCCAGAACCATCTCTTCAAACTCCAGACGCTTCACACTGCCCTTATATTCTTTTAAAAGCTTCAGGCCCTGGTCTGTCTCAAAAATCCATGCGCCACGGCCCTTTCTTATATTTTCCACTTCCAGCTCGTACTGCCCGGTTACCTCTGTATTCCAGTCATTCATCCGCGTCCCCTCCATATCCCTTCTAAGCTACTTCCAGAATATGAAAGGGCCGGCCAAAATATGAAAATATTCTGGTAACAGTTCAGCCATGCGAAGATTCAGAGCGAAAAACGCGTTGAAAACTTGTTTTCATAAGCATTTTTCACTCTGAATCTTCATAGGGCGGA
>CANRXD010000270.1 GCA_947643685.1 uncultured Clostridium sp.
GTCTTTCACAAAATCCTCGTCCACATAGTCTGCATACCAGCCGGACAAGTCGGATAAATATTCAGAGTAACTGGTAAGCCACTGGATGGCCGGAAAATGTCTTGCATAGGCCAGGTTTTTATCCAGTCCCCAGAAGCAGCGGACAAATCGTTTGGTGTTCTGGGTCACAGGTTCGGAAAAGTCGCCGCCCTGGGGAGATACGGCTCCGATAATGGATACGGAACCCTCGGTACCGTTTAAGTTCTGGACCATTCCGGCACGCTCATAAAACTGGGACAGGCGGGATGCCAGATAAGCCGGGAATCCCTCTTCCGCAGGCATTTCCTCCAGACGGCCGGAGAGCTCACGGAGAGCCTCCGCCCAGCGGGAGGTGGAGTCGGCCATAATGGCCACATGGTATCCCATATCGCGGTAGTATTCTGCCAGAGTCAGGCCGGAATACAGACTTGCTTCACGGGCAGCCACAGGCATATTGGAGGTGTTGGCAATGAGAGTGGTTCGTTCCATCAGGGGATTTCCTGTTCTTGGATCGTCAAGTTCAGAGAATTCTTCCAAAACCTGGGTCATTTCATTTCCGCGCTCGCCGCAGCCAATATAAATAATGATATCTGCGTCGGACCATTTGGCAATCTGGTGCTGCATCATGGTTTTTCCAGTACCGAATCCGCCGGGGATCGCAGCTGTTCCGCCTTTGGCAAGGGGAAACAGAGTATCCACAATTCTCTGACCGGTGATCAGGGGGCGGGATGCCGGATAACGGCGGCTCGTGGGTCTTGGAACACGGATGGGCCATTTTTGAGTCATGGAAAGAACCGCCTCAGAACCATCTTTTTTCTGTATGGTCACAAGGGGTTCTTCAATGGTATACTCCCCATCCGGTACAACAGAAAGAACATGACCCTCCATATCCGGAGGGACCATAACTTTATGGGTAATGGCCCTGGTTTCCGGGACTTCTGCAAGGATAGTGCCAGGATAAACGTATTGCCCTGCCTGGACAATCAGATGGGTGGGCCATTTTTTGTCGGTATTCAAAGAGGAAACATGGACACCGCGGTCAATATAGCATCCGTTTAATTCCTTTATGGCGCTTAAGGGGCGCTCAATGCCGTCAAAGATATTTGTAATGATTCCCGGAGCCAGGGTAACGGATACGGGAGCTCCGGTTCCGGTCACCGGCTCTCCTGGTTTTAAGCCTGTGGTCTCTTCATAAACCTGAATGGTGGTACGGTCGGAGGTCAGTCCGATCACTTCACCCACCAGATGGTTTTGTCCCACATAGACCATTTCATTCATCTGGAATCCATCATCTCCTTTCAGATAGATGATGGGACCGTTGATTCCGTAAATGCTTCCTGCTGCTGTCATGATTCCTTTCCTCCTAAAACGAACTGGAAGTTTTCTCCGGCTTCTTTCAGTTTGGTCTCAAAAGAATTGTCAATAAGTACGTTTTTTGAAATAATGACGGCCCTTGTGCCGCCGAGGAAGGGGTACTGGCTTACACGGATGTCACACTGGGTGCGGAGAGCCAACAGTTGCTTTTTCTGTTCGTCAGCGGGATCTATATAGACGTGGAGCTCTTCTTTTCCTGCAAATTCTTTTGCCTTTCTGATCTGCGCCTCCAACATGGTTTCATATTGGGATGTTTCCATGAAACGCGCCAGGCGATCACGAAGTTCAGAGAAGATTTTTCCCTGGAGTTCATCCTGCTTTTGACTGTATGCACGCTTTATGGCAATCTGAGATACCGATAGTTTTTTGTTGGTTTCACGGCGGATTTTTTCTGCCTCTGCCTGAAGTTTCAATTCGGCCTGTTTTTTTGCATGCTCCATATGTTCAGCAAGCAGGGATTCCTGAGAGGCAGTATAATCAGAAATGTCTTTTTCATATTTTGCAAGGGCGTCGCGGGTACAGACTTCCTCAAAATGTGCTAATTTATGTTCAATTGTCATAACAGTCACCTCGTTCCCTAAAGTTTCAGACCTATGGCTTCATTTACATAGGATGTAATAAAGTCCGGCCGGCGTCCGGTACCGTGGCGGTCCGGAATTTCAATCAAAATGGGTATCTTGTGCTCCGAGCGTATGGCTCGCACCAGGTCGGGAAACTGCCGCCCCAGGGCCTCGGTTAAAAGAAGAATTCCGACGTCCTTTTTAGAAAGGGCTGTATCCAGTGCGTCTTTTACTTCTTCATGGCTGTGGGCGACGACACCTTCCACTCCGGCCAGACGCATTCCGGTGAGCGTATCGGTGTTGTCGCTGATCAAATACATTTTCATAGCGTAGACCCAATTAAAGTTTACCGATAATCATAAAGGAAATAATCAATCCATACAGGCACACACCTTCGGCCAGTCCAACGAAGATTAAGGATTTACCGAGAATGGAGGAATCTTCACTGATGGCTCCCAGGGCAGCGGAGGCTGCAGCGGATACAGCGAGACCACCGCCAATGCAGGAAAGTCCGGTGGAGAGGGCTGCGGCAATATAGCCGAGACCCGCGGCGTTTCCGGAAGCGGAGACTGTTTCTGCCGCATATGCATTTCCGTTAAACAGGACGCAGACGGCAAATATCATGGTGCCAAAGAATAAGAAAGCATTGGAAGCAATTGCTGCTTTATATCTGCCCTTTGTCTTTTCTCCTGCGGCGAAAGCGCCGAAGGGAACGGCAATGCTCAGGATTAATGCAGCGGTTAAAAGTATTTTTACTGTAATTGTCATGATTTTTGACCTCCTAAAAATTTTTTAATGGTAACAGTCAGCCTTGCATCTTCTTGCTTTCAACGCTTTTTACCCGGAATCTTCGCAAGGCTGAACGGTTACTTAAAATGATGGTTTAAATTCATGTCCGGTCCCTTTATAGAACCGGCTGAATAATTCGTAGTATTCCAGCCGGAGTACCTGGATTCCCACGATCAGGCCCTCCATTCCGCAGACAAACAGATTCCCTAAAACCACCACAAAGAGGTTCAAATTTCCTGTTTCAGCGCCTGCTAACATTAAAACAACCTCCATCATGGCGGCGTGGCTTACTGCAAAAGCACCCACACGGACGAAAGAAAGGGTGTTGGAAAAATAGCTTAAAAGAACTTCAAACAGTTCAAAAAATCCCTCTACAAAAAACATACCAAGACCGCCGGAAATCTTTTCCGACTGCCTTTCAACCATAGCGGTAAGAGGCTCTTTGAGGAAAATGAGCAGAAGAGGGATGAGGAACATGATTACCAAAACCACAGTGGCCGGAAGGGAATTTCCGCTCATATAAAGGAAAATGGTGGCAGCCAGACTAAAATAAAAAATAAATCCGGCCAGGCCGTTGGTGTCAAACCAGGTTTTTTCCGTATCCCGGTTTTTGAAACTTATGATTATATTGAGCGCCATGGTAAGAAGAATGATTCCCATACCGACGGCGATGGCCACGATGAATACCGTATTCAGGCGGCCCACAAAGGGAAGCGTCGTCATGGCGGCAGCAGGCTTTAACCAGAGTGCCGGGATTACATCCTCAAATCCGAATACACTGCCGAATAAAAATCCGAATATGGTGGAGAAAA
>CANRXD010000271.1 GCA_947643685.1 uncultured Clostridium sp.
AAAAATTTATGTTCCGTCCTGCGAAGATTTCGGGCAAAAAAAGCGTTGGATGCAGAGAAGCAGGCGAAACTGGAAGCAAAGAAGGTTGCGCCTCAGTCTATTACTTTGGGCGTGCGTCCGGAGCATGTTTCCCTTGCAAAGAGCGGCGAAGCTGCGTTGCACGGAACCATAGATGTAAGTGAAATGATGGGAAGCGCCGTACATCTTCATGTTAATACCATGGGTGTGGATGCCATCATAATCGTCCAGACCATGGGACTGGATGCGGAGACCATGGCAAACTTTGCAACAGGAAAAGAGCTGGCATTTACTTTCAATGGCAGTGTTGCACATGTATTCAGTAAAGAGACCGGAGAGAATCTGGAATTCTAAAAAACGGGCCGATATCCTGTAAGGATACCGGCCCTGATTCGTTATTTGCAGTAATCCAGGGTGACCGTACCGTTTTCATTATAAGTAACGGCCTTTTTTTCCATGGTCAGCCTGTCGATGGCAGCAAGATACTCTTCTTTAGATTTAAAATATGGTTCATTTTCAGTGATTACCCTCTTTGCAAGCGCCGCATCATCGGAAAGCAGCTTTGCAACGGTAAGAACCAGGCATTCCGCCGGATACAGGCAGCCCAGTTTTTTGTCGGCCACATAGTAGTTGTTTCCGTGTCCGATTCCGATGGAACCGCTTGTATGGGGCTGGACAGTGGGCATGATGGAGGATATATCACCCATGTCAGTGGTTCCGGTACTCCAGCTCTCATCCATTACCACACTGCCGGGACCGGAGACGGCTTCCATGGCCTCGGCCATAATAGCAGCCAGGTTCCTGTCGTTATTGAGCGGAATGTGTCCGGGATGGTCATTTATTTCCAGGCGGGCCCCCATGGAGGCGGCGGCTCCGGCCAGTGCACGGTTGATCTTTTTGTTGTACTCATACATTGCTTCATAAGAAGCTCCGCGTGCCTGGGCTTCCAGTTTTACTGTTTCCGGAATAGCGTTTACAGCAAGTCCGCCTTCGGTGATGATGGGATGGAAACGGATATGCTGATCATCGATGAAGGTCTCACGGAGAGCGTTGGCCGCATTGATGCCGCAGGTGGCGGCGTAGAGAGCGTTGACTCCCTTTTCCGGTGAACCGCCGGCATGAGCGGAAACTCCCTGGAAGGTAATATTTTTAATAACACAGCCATTGTTTCCCCGGCCTATGGCCAGGGTTTTTCCTTCCGGGAGAGTTCCTGAGTGAATAAGGAGCGCCATGTCGACCCCGTCCAGATAGCCCCGGTAGATAAATTCCACCTTACCGCCAAAGTATTTGATGATTCCCTGCTTTTGAAGCGTTTCACGGAAGCCGAGCTCAATCAGCTCTTCCGCCGGGACGGACAGGAAACGGACAGAGCCGCAAAGACCCTCCAGGGCCCCCGGTTCCTTTAAAGCGGCGGCAATACCAAGGAGAATTGCACTCTGTGCATGGTGGCCGCATGCGTGGACTGCATGGGTCTGTGGGTCGGCGTCCGGGTGGCTCTCTACGATAAGGGAGTCCAGTTCTCCGAAAATTGCGATCTTCGGGCCGGGTTTTCCGGTATCCAGATCAGCATAAAATCCGGGAATATTTCCCGCTTTGGTCAGAGAGTACCCCAGGGCTTCAAACTGAGCAGCCATGTATTCCGAGGTTTTCCACTCGCGGTATCCGGTTTCCGGATTCTTCCAGATATGGTCCGCGGCTTCATAAATCAGCTCCTCCTGTTTTTCTACCATTTCTATTAATTGCTTCATCTTTTCCATTTATAAAATCTCCTCGTACCCGATTGTCTGTAACAGTTCAGATAGCCTGAACTGTTACGATTGTCTTCTGAAGGATGAGATATCAGAATTGTTTCAAATTATGAAAGGACGGTTTCCCGTCCCATTAGTTTGCCTTAGGTAATATACCTTTTTGTTCAAGTACCTCAATAATCGTTTCCTGAGCATCTTTTAAGTGAGAGATATCTTTTCTTATGCTTCTCTCTGCTATTTTTACATCTAATGTTAAATCGTCTAACTTTCGATGGGTCAGCTCACTTTTGATTTTCAGGACTTCCACATCACTTTTCAATGTTTTTAATTCTTCTAATATAAGATTTAAGATTTCATTATCACTCATTGGCACATCCTCCTTTTATAAGAATATTTTATTCTTTTTGAATTGGCTTGTCAATCTCCACTTTGATTCCGGAAACAGTTTAGGTGTGGTTACTGTTCGTGAACTGTTACACTGTAACTGTATTTTTTGGTCTTGCTGTCTTGAAATTAAATATAAAATTTGTGATAATAGGCGTAGCGATATAGGTGATGACTGCATGAAATAGCGGAGAACAGAAGGAAATATAAAAAGAGAGGAGAGAGGCTATGGCAGAATTTACTTATGACAGCAGAAAGAAGATCTCAGAGAAATGGATTGCACGGTTAAAGGAAAAGGGAAATCTTCTGTCTGAGGAAGAACGAAAGCTGCTTCCGTCTGCGATATATCAGACCATTACATTCGGAGACAGCAAATTTATAAGAGAGCTTTTGGAAATGGGGACATACAGGAATCTCAGCAGCCTTTATAAAGAGCAACTGTCCCGGCTGGTGGATTTATGCGTTTCCAAAGAGCTTCAGAGTGAATTTTACTATGCGCTGGACGAAATGAACCAGTACCAGATGACGGCAGGATGGTATCGGAGAAGTGTGCGGTCAAAAAGCTATGTGCCCTTTGTACAGAGAAGTGTCCAGCTTCTTTTGGCCTATTCGAAGCTGAAGTTTTATGATGCCAGCCTGGCCGATATTCTTACAGGAAATGTGGCTCCGGAGATTTATGATCATGCGAGAACGGAATTCTGGCCCTATTCCGGGATCCTGGCAGCGCAGATTGATCTGGGAAACCAGGATACCATCCAGGCTGTGAAGGATATTCTTTTGGGAGAAGGAAATACCGCCATGATCAGCTATGAACTGATTCGCGGCATCGTTATGTGTAAGAGTAAGGAAATGTATCAGCTACTGGGGGATTTTCTTCTGGCGGCCAGACTTCAGGAGGGAGCAAGACAGGCTGTTTGCGAGACCATGGATGCCGGGCGGCCGGAGGCATTTCTGCATCTTTTCCAGGTCATTGAAGATAACGATCTGGTTCGGTATTCTTCCGTAAAACGGGCAGTCAGTACCTGGATTGGGATTTTTGATGAAAGGTCCGTGGACCGGATTACAGATAAGCTGATGCGGCTTATGGGGAGATGTTTAAGAGAGCCGGAGTTTGTAAAAGAGCAGCTGAAAACCAACGATTCCATTGCTATCAGCTGTGCCCTCTGGGCCAAGGGTTTTTATGACGCAAAAGAAGGTGTCAGGGCGGTTTTAGAGCTGATTAAGAATGGTACAAAGAATCAGAAAATGACAGCTTCTTATTTTAACCGTACGCTTCAGGAAAGACGGCTTAAGGGAGCCGCCGCCAGGGAGGTCATTCTTACATATCAGGACGATCTGGAGCTGGTGGCCTGCTATATGCCATGTTTTATGGAGAATGCACAGGGATGTCTCAGGGAACT
>CANRXD010000272.1 GCA_947643685.1 uncultured Clostridium sp.
TGGAGAGGGCCCTGAAAGATGCGGCAATTTTTGATGAGGTAAAAGACAGATTAAAGGGGCCGGCTCTGGGGCTTTCCGGCGGACAGCAGCAGAGACTCTGCATTGCAAGGGCGCTGGCAGTGGAGCCGGAGGTGCTTTTGATGGATGAGCCCACATCGGCTCTGGATCCTATTTCTACCCTGAAAATTGAGGAGCTGATGACAGAGCTTAAAAATGAGTATACAGTGATTGTGGTGACCCACAATATGCAGCAGGCAGCCAGGGTGTCTGATCAGACGGCATTCTTCCTTTTAGGAGAACTGGTGGAGGCGGATGAAACCATGAACATTTTTGGAAGACCTGAAGATAAGAGGACGGAAGACTATATTACGGGCCGGTTTGGCTGATGGAGGGACAGGATGACACCGAGAAAGCGATTTGATCAGGAACTGGAGCATCTGCGCCAGGATATACTCCAGATGGCGGAGTGGGTAGAGGACGGGTATGACTGCCTGTTTGACACCTTAAAGAAAAGAGACAGGGAGATTATGAAACGGTTTGTGCGTCATGACAGGGTCATTGAGGATATGCAAAGAAATATAGAATCTCAATGTCTGAGCCTTTTTACCAGACAGACGCCGGTTGCCGGGGACTTGAGAACGGTATCAGCAGCTCTTAAAATTGTTACAGATCTGGAACGGATTGGAAACCATCTTTCGGACATGGCAGAGCTGCTGGTACGGATAGATATGGAGGACCTTTCCGGTTACTCCTCCTGGTTTCCCCGAATGATTGATGAGACCAGAGCATTGATTGAAAAGGCGGCGACAGCCTTTGTAAATCGGAATATGGACATGGGAAAAGAAGCCATAGAGGCCGATGACGGAATTGATGCATGCTTCAATCAGGTGAAAGAGGATCTGGTGGCAGTGTTAAGAAAGGGGACCATGGATGCGGACCGCTGCATTGACGTTCTTATGATTGCAAAATATCTGGAAAAAATCGGGGATCATGGCGTAAATATCGGTCAGTGGGAAATATTCCGGGAGACAGGAACCATAGATGAGCAGAGGCTTTTATAAAAAATAAACAGTATCCCGGAGCAGAAAAATATTGCTCCGGGGTATTTTGTGAAGAAAATTAGTAACAGATAAGCCTTATGAAGATTACAGGTGTTCCATCCGGTGTTTTAAAAGGGGAAGCTGGTCGCGGATGGCAGCTACGTCATCCAGATTGATGGAAGTGATCTGGATTCCGGCTTCGGCCTCCATCTGATTTAAAACGGTTCCCCAGGGGGATACAGCGATAGAATGGCCCCATGAGTGGTAGGAGGCATTCATGTCCCTGGCGGGAGCGGTTCCAAAGGTAAAAACCTGATTATCAATGGCGCGTGAACGGAATAATACTTCCCAATGGGCCGGACCTGTGGTCATATTGAAGGCAGCAGGAACAAAAATCACATTGGCGCCTTCCAGAACCATCCGTCTGGCGAGCTCCGGAAAACGAAAATCATAGCAGATGCAGAGCCCCATTTTTCCGAACTCTGTTTCAAAAACTGTGGCAGAGTTCCCGGCAGTCAGAGTGTCAGACTCTTTGAAACACTGTCCGCCTTTCACATCGATGTCAAAAAGATGGATTTTCCGGTGTTTTGCAATCTGGCGCCCCTCACGGTCAAATACATAGGCTGTATTGTAGATGGAACCATCATCGGAAATCTCCGGAATGGAACCGGCGGACAGGTAAATGTGGAACTCCCTGGCCAGACTGGAGAGTGCATGCCAGGAAGCATCACCTTCTTTTTCCGCATAAATGGGGAAATTTGGAGTTTCATAAGGACAGGAAAACATTTCCGGCAGGCAGATTACATCAGCATTTTTGCCGCAGGCTTCTGTAAGCAGAGGACGCAGGGCAGAAATGTTTTTTCCTTTTTGGGTATAAACATGGGTCTGAAGCTGTGCAATGGTCATGGTGCTCATGGCAGATTCCTCCGTTCGTTTTTATGAGTGCTTTCGGGAGCACTCCTTCTGTAACCATTCAGACAGCCTGAACGGTTACCTCTTTCTTTCAGCTTAAAAGGAAATGGACACAATGTCAAGTGTAACAAAAAACTTGCATTGGCAGAAAAAGTGTGGTAATGTAACTGTTCAGATAACCTCTGAACCGCTACGTGGTTATATGGCAGAATGCATACAGATGTATTCCGGGAATGTAAAAACTTTCCGGAAGCAGACAGAGAGGTCCGGAATATGGAGATGAAAAGCAAGTATTATGTGGTGCGCGACAGGGCGCTGCCGGAAGTTCTTTTAAAGGTGGCAAAGGTAAAGAGCCTTCTGGATGCGGATAAAGCCATGACCGTTCAGGAGGCATCAGAGCAGGTTGGTTTGAGCCGCAGCTCATTTTACAAATATAAGGATGATATTGCCCCTTTCGCTGATAATACGAAAGGAAAAACGGTTACTCTGGTCATTCAGATGGAAGACGAGCCTGGCCTTTTGTCAGATCTGCTCCATGTGGTGGCCACCTTCCGGGCCAATATTTTAACCATACATCAGACCATTCCTGTAAATGGGATGGCGACAGTGACCTTAAGCATAGAGGTAAGGGAGAATACAGGGAATATGTCCATTATGGTGGAGGAAATTGAGGAGCTGACCGGAATACAGAATGTGAAGATCCTGGGGGTGGAAAAATAGATGAAGGTGGAAATCGTTGCCTGGCTTATGAGGGAAGGAAGAATTCCCTGCCTGTTTCATGAGTTCACAGGCTTTTACTGCCCGGGCTGCGGAGGAACGAGAGCGGCAAAAGCTCTCCTTTGGGGACATCCTGTTTTGAGCTTCCAATATCATCCCCTGGTTTTATATTGTGCATTGGTGGCGGCATGGTTCCTGTTTTCTTATATCTGTTACTGGAAAACAAAAAAGCCCCGATACCGGATTTATCTGAATAACCGGTACATCTATGCCGGAGTTGCAATTACAGTTTTGAATTTTCTTTATAAAAATTATATGCTGGCGGCCAGAGGGATTGATCTCTTATCCCTTTTGCCTCAAGTATAAAAGCCGGGATACAGATATCTGCATTCCGGCTTTACTCCTCTTATGTAACGGTTCAGATAGCCTGAACTGTTATCTTTTTATTGCGGCACATGCTTATTACGGAAAAATGTGCCCTGAAATTTATTTGGCCTGCTGTAACTGCTGTTCCAACTGTTCCATAAATTCGTTGATGATGGCCGCATTGGCAGGATCCTTTACCAGAGTAGAGAGAATCATAAAATAAATGAATTCGCCAATTCCCAGAACCACAGCAATAATACCAAGAATCATTCCGGCAATGGCGGTTCCGTACATGGGTTGTCCCTTTTTTGATATTACAGCAAAAATAACAGCGCCCACGCCCATGATAATGGAGAGGGGGAAGGCAAAGCAGCAGAGACTTAACAACGCAAATATGCCGACAATCAGAGAAGCGGTGGCAAATCCGTTTTTAGGTTTGGGCTGATATCCATTTCCGTAGGGCGGGGACTGGTTATAAGGGACGTTCTGCCAGCCCTGCTCCGGAGGCGGCCCG
>CANRXD010000273.1 GCA_947643685.1 uncultured Clostridium sp.
CCACCTCCTGACCACCGTCACAGAAAAATACCTCCTGCTGTCCGATGACTCCTTCCTCCAGACACGCGGCGACAGTCAGTGCTTTGGACGGAGAACCCGGCTCAAAGCTGTCGCTGACGCAGTAATTTCTCCACATCTGGTTCCATGCCTCGCTTTTTTCCTCCTCCGACATGGCTTCGATCTGTTCCTGGGTATACATGGTACTTAAATTTCTTGGATCATTCAGATCGAATCTCCGGTTCGAGCTCATCGCCAGAATTTCTCCGTTATTGGGGTTCATCACAATTACTGCTGCCGTCTGGCTTCCGATTCCGTCCATCCACTGATCAATATATTTTTCCACAATCTTCTGAATGTTGACGTCGATGGTGGAGACAATAGTATTTCCGTTTTCTGCCGACTTAATTACCTTTTCCATATTGGATTCATCATCCAGATATCCATATTCCCGTCCATTGGTTCCAATCAGCTCTTCATTATAATATTGCTCTATACCGCCGCTTCCCTGTTTTCCGTTATCAAAAGAAAAGCCCAGCACATTGCAGGCAAGGGAACCGTATGGGTAAAATCTCCGGTAATCATCCTCAAACCAGACGCCTTTCACCCTGCTTTTGCTTTTTGCCTCAGAATACTGTTTATCAACTTCCCTGGCCCTGGTCTCAAAAGCCTCCTTCTTATCTGCGGAAAGCTGTCTGTCATATCTTACATAGTAAGACTCTTTATTCATCTGAATTGTTTCGAGAAGCTCTGTCCTGTCATAGCCGAAAATTTCGGTTAAAACGCTGACCGTAGGCTCCAGATAGTCCGCTTCCGACTCATAAATCTGCTTGGGGTCCAGAATCAGATTGTATATCTTTTCACTGGTGGCCAGATATGTGCCGTTTCTGTCCACAATGTCTCCTCTGCGGTAGGGAAGAGTCCGGCTGTCATAGGAGGAGTGCTGATTTAACACCACCTGGGTATACTCCTCGTTTTTTTCATCCATCAGCTTATAAAGCACTGCCACAAGACCAAACAAAGCCAGCGTAATTACGAGAACCGTAACCGCCAGCTTTTCCTGCATGTACCTTGAAAGCGTTTTCTTTTTGTTTCTGTTGCCATTACCGTTCTGGGATGTCTTCATACTGTCTAACATACTCGCTTTCCGTTTTGTCATACAACCGGACCTGGTTCTTACTTGCATATACCATACCCAATTCCTCTGTTGCCACCTTATAAACATAATCCAGGTCCACAGACGTATTGATTCTGGTCTCCAGGGAGTCATTTTCGTCCTTTAAGATTTCTATTTCCTTTTCCAGACTTTCAATATGATTGAGTCTCGCGGTTATGGAAGACTGAAGCTTTAAGTAACTGATACACAGGTAAAGGGCGCAGATGGCCGCTGCCGTAAGAATCAGCACATAAGGGAGATTCATCTGAAGCGCTTTTTCCTGGTTTCTTCTGACCGTAACAGTATGGCTTCTGTTCCGGGACACCTGCCGCCTCTCCGGTTCCAGCTTCCTTTCCGCTGCTTTTGTCAGCTTCCTTGCCGCTGTTCCTGTCACATACTCTGCCTGTACCCCTGTTCTTCTTCTGCTTTTCGCTGCCATACTATCACTTCCTTTCTATGGCTCTTACTGCCGCTCAAACACCCGCAGTTTTGAGCTCTTTGATCTCTTATTCTCTTCCATTTCTGTCTCATCCGGCAGAATGGGTTTTCTGGTTATCACCTTTCCCATACTCTTTCTCCCGCAGACACATACGGGAAAATCCGGCGGGCAGATACAGGGATTCTCATTGGTTCGGAATCTGTTTTTTACAATTCTGTCCTCCAGGGAATGGAAAGTAATAATGGAAAGTCTTCCACCGGGAGTTAAGAGTCTGATCATGGTGTCAATGGATTCGTTAAGCACCTCCAGCTCTTTATTAAGTTCAATCCGGATGGCCTGAAAGGTTCTCTTGGCAGGATGTCCTCCTTCGGCCCGGATTTTTGCAGGAATTGCCGCCTTTATGATTTCCACAAGCTGGTCTGTGGTTTCAATCCGGCTCTTTTCCCTTTCTCTTACAATATGTTTTGCAATGTTTTTGGCAAACCGGTCCTCTCCGTAATCACGGATCACCCGGTACAGTTCCATTTCTCCGTATTCATTTACGATATCCGCTGCGGTTTTCTCATTTCTCTGATCCATCCGCATATCCAGAGGAGCGTTTTCCCGGTAGGTAAAACCACGCTCTGCTGTATCAAGCTGGTAGGAAGAGACACCAAGATCCAGATAAATGCCGTCAACCTTTGAAATACCAAGGCTTTCCAGCACTTCCCGGATATTCCGGTAATTATTTCTTACAATGGTTACCCTCTCTTTCATGGGCTCCAGCCGTTCGGTAGCGGCTTTTATGGCATCGGCATCCTGATCAATTCCGATGAGGCGCCCCTCTGGCCCCAGCCGCTTTAATACTTCAAAAGCATGTCCTCCGCCGCCCAAGGTTCCGTCCACGTAAATTCCGTCCGGCCGGATATTCAGGCTGTCCACAGTCTCACGGAGCAGGACTGATTTGTGTTCAAATATCATATACCAAGCCCTTCCATATTTTCTGCGATTTCCTCCATGTCGTCATAGACATTTTTCTCTGCCCAGATGGCCTTGTTCCAGATCTCAATCCGGCTTCCGACTCCCACCAGGACCACGTCCTTTTCCAGATTGGCAAATTCTCTTAAGACCGCGGGAATCAGAATTCTTCCCTGCCTGTCCACTTCGCAGGCACAGGCACCTGCCAGGAAGAAACGTGTAAATTTTCTGGCATTGGCATTGGTAAGGGGAAGTGCGTGAAGTTTCTCTTCAAAGGATTTCCATTCGGAATTTTCGTACACAAAAAGACATCCATCCAGTCCCTTTGTCAAAACGAATTCATCGCCCAACTGTTCACGGAACCTAGAAGGAACAATCAAACGCCCTTTTGAATCGATTGTATGACTGTACTCTCCAATGAACATCCTTTTCTCCTGTTATGGGGGGAACTGCCACAGGGAACCACTTATCCACCATCTCACTCCACTTTAACCCACTTTTCACCACTTCTGTATTAATCTTATTACATTTATGGCAAAATAGCAAGGATATTTTCCGTTTTTTCCATGGAAAAAGTAATGGGTTATAGTATAGGGGGTTGGAGATTATGATTTATGAGATTGAAAGTATCCCGTCCAAGAAATGCTGCTTCCCTTTATGTTACCTGAACCATTTACGAAGGTAGAAAACAGTTGTCTTTATTTCTCTGATAAATGAAAAAGTCGGTTATTTCTAACCGACTTTTTCATTATAAAATATCTTTTGTTCTTAAATATTTCTCAATCCACTTACTAAAAGTTTCTGCTCGTTCTATTTGAGCCTCGGCCTCATCTTTTGAAGCAACATAAAAATCAAGATAATCCGCACTCTCTCTTTTCTCCGAAGCCAGCCTGATTATTTTTGACGTTTCTTTTGGGAAAATTCCCTCTTTTACATAACTCTGCACCAGTTTACAACTTTTTGAAAAATAAAATACAAACCCATGTTCTTTATTGTAT